>NZ_JBDKXB010000009.1:0-125740 GCF_041197575.1 Thioalkalicoccus limnaeus
GAGCCGACCACCCGCAGGGCGGGCGAGCGACGAGGTCCGCCGCCGCTCCGAGCTCGAGTCTCGCCGTGCCGAGGTCGAGGCGCGTCGCCTTGCCGAGCAGGAGGACCAGGAGCGCCGGGCGCGCGATGAAGAGATCCGGCGCCGCGCTGAGGAAGAAGCGCGGCGACAGGCGCAAGAGCTCGCGCAGCGCGAGGCGGAGGCCCGGCGTCTTCAGGAAGAGGCCGAAGCGCGCGCCGAGGTTGCCGAGGAGCCGGTTACCGTCGACGACGAGCCCGAGCTTCCGCGCGAGACGCCCAAACCGCACAAGGCGGCGAAGAAGGCGGCCGATGTGGTCGAGCGACCGGGTAAGAAACAGGCCGAGCCGGGCGAGAAGGAGCGGTCGATCAAAAAGGCCGCGCGCAAGGACTCGATCCGCGCCCGCGAATTGGAGAAGCCCGAGACCGAGTATGTCGAGGACGACGCCAAGGAGCCGGTCGCGGGCGGTCGGCCGGTGCGCCGCAAGCGCAAGGTGGCCAAGCCGCAGCTCCAGGACAAACATGGCTTCCAGAAGCCGACGGCTCCGGTCGTCCGCGAGGTCGAGATCCCTGAGACCATCTCGGTCGGCGAACTCGCGGCGCGCATGTCGGTCAAGGCGGCGCAGGTCATCAAGGAGCTGTTCAAGCAGGGGGTCATGGTCACGATCAATCAGGTCATCGACCAGGATACCGCGGCGATCGTCGTCGAAGAGCTCGGGCACAAACCGGTGGCGGCTGAACGCAAAGACGTCGAGGATGAGTTGATCGCCGAATTGGCGCGCCAGGTCGACCAGATCGAACAACGCTCGCGGCCGCCGGTCGTGACCATCATGGGGCATGTCGATCACGGCAAGACCTCGTTGCTCGACTACATCCGCCGCACCCGCGTCGCGTCCGGCGAGGCCGGTGGCATTACGCAGCATATCGGCGCCTATCACGTGCAGACCGACAAGGGGGTCTTGTCGTTCCTCGATACGCCCGGGCATGCGGCCTTTTCGGCGATGCGCGCCCGTGGTGCACGGGTCACCGATATCGTCGTGCTGGTCGTCGCGGCCGATGACGGTGTCATGCCCCAAACGATCGAGGCGATCCAGCATGCGCGCGCCTCGAACGTGCCGATCGTGGTGGCGATCAACAAGACGGACAAACCGGACGCGAATCCGGATCGGGTGATGCAGGAGCTTACCCAACAGCAGGTCGTCGCCGAGGAGTGGGGTGGCGACACCATGATGGTCAAGGTCTCCGCCAAGACCGGCGAAGGCATAGACAACCTGTTGGATGCACTGCTGTTGCAGGCCGAGGTGCTCGAGCTGAAGGCGCCGACCGAGGGCCCGGCGCGTGGTGCGATCGTCGAATCCAGCCTCGACAAAGGCCGCGGGCCGGTGGCGACGGTGCTGGTGCAGGCCGGCACGCTTCACCGTGGCGACATGATCGTCAGCGGGACCGAGTATGGGCGGGTGCGGGCGATGTTCGACGAGAACGGGCGCAGCGTACAGGAGGCCGGACCCTCGATCCCGGTGCAAGTGCTTGGGCTATCCGGCACGCCGAATGCTGGAGACGATGTCCTGGTCGTCGTCGACGAACGCCGCGCCCGCGAAGTCGCCGAGTTGCGCACCGCGCGCGAGCGCCAGAGCAAGCTCGACGATCAGCGCGCCGTCAGCCTGGATCAACTCTTCTCGCAGCTCAAGGAGGGCGAGCAGAAGGCGGTCAACCTGATCCTGAAGGCCGATGTGCAGGGCAGCGTCGAGGCAATCCGCGACAGCCTGCTGAAGTTGTCGAATGACGAGGTCAGGGTCGCGGTCGTCGCGACCGGGGTCGGTGCCATCACCGAATCCGATGCGAACCTCGCCGTGACCTCGAATGCGATCCTGCTCGGCTTCAATGTTCGAGCGGACGCCGCGGCGCGCCGGGTCATCGACGAGAAGGGGCTGGATCTGCGCTACTACAGCATCATCTACGAGCTGATCGATGACGTGAAGAAGGCGATCAGTGGCATGCTGAGCCCGGTTGTCACCGAGGAGATCATCGGTCTGGCCTTGGTCCGTGATGTCTTCCGTTCGTCGAAATTCGGCGCGATCGCCGGCTGCATGGTCACCGAGGGAACGATCCGCCGCAACAGCCCGATTCGTGTGCTGCGCAACAATGTCGTGGTCTTCGAAGGGGCGCTCGAGTCGCTGCGCCGCTTCAAGGATGACGTGCCCGAGGTCAAGGCTGGCACCGAGTGCGGCATCGGCGTCAAGAACTACAACGACGTACAGACCGGTGACCAGATCGAGGTCTTCGAACGCACCGAGCGCGCGCGGGTATTGTGATGAAGGAGTTCGACCGTACCGCCCGGATCGGAGCCGAGATGCAGCGCGAACTGGCGCTGATCCTGCGCGCCGAGGTGCGTGACCCGCGGCTCGGCGACATCACGGTGCAGGAGGTTCGGGTCAGTCGTGATCTTGGACATGCCAAGATCTTCTTTACCTGTTTTCCGCTCGATGACGGCGGGCACGAGCAGGCCCGTCTGCTGAACAGTCGGCTGGCCGGCTTCCTGCGCCGCGAGCTCGGTCACCGCCTGAGGCTGCGAACGATACCCGAACTGCACTTCGTGCATGATGAGACGGTGCGCCGCGGCGAACGGCTGTCGAGCCTGATCGACGAGGCCGTCGCGACCCAGCGGCCGGATCCGGAACAGCAACCCTAAACGGGATCATCCAATCTATGGCACGACGTCGCAGGCCTGGCCGGGATGTCAGCGGCATATTGCTGCTCGATAAGCCGATCGGGCTCACCTCCAACGCCGCGTTGCAGCGGGTCAAGTACCTGTTTCGCGCAGCCAAGGCTGGCCATACCGGCAGCCTGGATCCATTGGCGACTGGGCTCTTGCCGCTTTGTTTCGGCGGGGCGACCAAGTTTTCCGGTTTCCTGCTCGACGCGGACAAGCATTATCGTGTTCGGGTGCGACTGGGCGAGACCACGACGACCGCCGATGCCGAAGGCGAGATCACGGCGCGGGCGCCGACCGATCAGGTGACCGAAGAGGGCTTGCGCGCGGTGCTGGAGCGGTTCGTCGGCCAGATCGAGCAGTTGCCGCCGATGTACTCGGCGGTCAAGCATCGCGGAGAACGACTCTACAAGCTCGCACGGCAAGGCGTCGAGGTCGAGCGGGAGCCGCGCGTCGTCACGCTCTTTTCGATCGTCCTGCGGGTCTTCGAATTGCCCGATTTCGAGATCGACGTGCATTGCTCGAAGGGTACCTATGTACGCAGCCTGGCCGAGGACATCGGCCAGGCCCTCGGTTGCGGCGGCCATGTCGTGGCCTTGCGTCGGACCGGCGTTGGTCCGTACCTTGACGGTGCGACCGCGTTCGTGACGATCGAGGACGTCGAAGGCGCCGCCGAGATCGGCCCCGAGGCCCTGGATGCGCTGCTGTTGCCGCTCGAGTCGGCGCTGAGTCATTGCCCGCCGCTGCGCCTGTCGGAAGACGCGGCCTTCTACCTCCGGCAAGGCCAGGCCGTGCTGGTGCCGCGCGCGCCGACCGAGGGCCTGGTCCGCCTGTATGATCCGTCGAACCGGTTCATCGGTGTCGGCGAGATCCTCGATGATGGGAAGGTGCAGCCCAAACGCCTGTTCTGAGGGTGCCCCGGGCGGGACCGGGATGCCCGTTGGATTCCAGCCGCTAGAGCCGCTGGACATGACGCGGAGAGGCCAGCGGATCGTCGCTCTGCGTGTCGAAGAATGGCCTGTAAGGCGATTTTTCGAGGTCCCATTGACTCGGCCTGACGCGTCAGGCCGAGGCTGAATACCCGTGGGCCAAAGCCCCCTGAAGCCATTGTCGGGGGGTGGCCGCCGACCCGGATCCGGGGAGGTGCGAGGCCCGTTAGCCATTGACTCCATTTTCGATTTGGGAGCCGAACCATGACAATGAGCACTACCGACAAACAACAGATCATCGAAGACTACCGGCGTGGCCCGGGCGACACCGGATCCCCCGAGGTTCAGGTCGCGCTGTTGACGGCCCGTATCCAGCATCTCACGGAGCACTTTTCGGCGCACAAGCAGGATCATCATTCGCGCCGCGGCCTGGTGCGGATGGTCAACAGCCGGCGCAAGCTCCTGGACTATCTAAAGACCAAGGACCTCGACCGTTATCGCACGCTGATCGCGCGGCTCGGCTTGCGTCGCTGACCTGCTTGCCCCGCGCCGCCGGTCCGACGCCCCTGCTCGTCGATCCGGCGGCGCCCGATCCATGCGGGCCCGGGCCGACGAACGATCCTGGTTTCGGCGCGCTCGCCGAAGCCACCTCCGCCCATGCCTGCGGTCAGCCACCCCCAGAGGACTAGCCTGTGATCCCAACACCGATTCGCAAGACCTTCCAGTACGGCGATCAAACCGTGACCATCGAGACCGGCGAGATCGCCCGTCAGGCCGATGGCGCCGTGCTGGTCAATATGGATGACACGGTCGTGCTGGTTACCGTCGTCGTCGACAAGCGACCGGGCGCCGTCAAGGACTTTCTGCCGCTGACGGTCGAGTACCAGGAGAAGACCTATGCCGCCGGGCGCATCCCCGGTGGCTTCTTTCGGCGTGAAGGCCGCCCGAGCGAGAGCGAGATTCTGACCGCGCGCTTGATCGATCGCCCGATTCGGCCGCTTTTTGCCAGCGGCTTTCGCCAAGAGATCCAGGTCATCGCCACCGTCAAATCGCTGAACCCGGCGGTCAACCCGGAGGTGCCGGCGCTGCTCGGCGCGTCCGCGGCGCTGGCGCTGTCCGGCGTCCCCTTCAACGGCCCGATCGGCGCCGCCCGCGTCGGCTACAAGAACGGCGAGTACCTGCTGAACCAGGCGATCGTCGGGCTGGGACCAGACAGCGACCTGGACTTGGTCGTCGCGGGTACCGAGAAGGCCGTGCTGATGGTCGAGTCCGAAGCCCGCGGCCTGACCGAGGAGGTCATGCTCGGAGCCGTGCTGTTCGGCCATCAGCAGATGCAGGTCGCGATCCAGGCGATCCGTGAGCTGGCGGCGGAGGCCGGCAAGCCACCGATGGCCTGGAACGCGCTGTCCGCGGATACGGAGTTGGCCGATGCCGTCGCGGCCGCTTGTGGCACGCGGATCGCCGAGGCCTATCGCATCAAGGAGAAGCTCGATCGCTACCAGGCGCTCGATGCGATCCGCAGCACCCTGATCGCCGACCTCTGTGCCGGTGACGAACCTCAGTGGACCGAGGCGCAGGTTCAGGGCGCGATCGAAGTGTTGGAGAAGAAGACCGTGCGCGCCGCGATCCTGGCCGGCGAGCCGCGTATAGACGGCCGTGATGCCCAGACCGTGCGACCGATCACGATCCGCACCGGAGTTCTTCCTCGGACGCACGGCTCGGCCTTGTTTACGCGCGGCGAGACGCAGGCGCTGGTCGTCACGACCCTCGGGACCGAGCGGGACTCGCAGATCATCGACGCGCTCGGCGGCGAACGCCGTGAGCACTTCATGCTCCATTACAACTTCCCGCCCTTCTGCGTCGGCGAGACCGGTCGCGTCGGCAGCCCGAAGCGCCGCGAGATCGGTCATGGACGCCTCGCCAAGCGCGGGGTCCTGGCCGTGATGCCGAGTATCGACGAGTTTCCGTACTCGGTGCGGGTGGTTTCGGAGATCACCGAGTCGAACGGCTCCAGTTCGATGGCCAGCGTCTGCGGTACCAGCCTGTCGCTGATGGACGCCGGTGTCCCGGTCAAGGCCGCCGTGGCCGGCGTTGCGATGGGTCTGATCAAGGAAGGCGACCGATTCGCGGTGCTGACCGACATCATGGGCGACGAGGACCACCTCGGTGACATGGACTTCAAGGTCGCCGGTACGACCGCCGGGATCAGCGCGCTGCAGATGGACATCAAGATCGAAGGGATCACCCGGGAGATCATGGAGGTCGCGCTCGCGCAGGCGAGGGATGGCCGGCTGCACATCCTGGGAGAGATGGCCAAGGTCATCGACGTCCATCGTGCCGAGATGTCCGAGCACGCGCCGCGGATCATCGAGATCAAGATCCACCCGGAGAAGATCCGCGATGTCATCGGCAAGGGCGGTTCGACGATCCGTGCCATCACCGAGGAGACCGGGGCCACGATCGACATCAGCGACGATGGACTGGTCAAGATCTTTTCGGTCGACAAGCTCGCCGGCGAGGAGGCCAAACGGCGGATTCGGCTGATCACGGCCGACGTCGAGGTCGGCAAGGTCTACGAAGGCAAGGTCGTGCGCCTGATGGACTTCGGCGCCTTCGTCTCGATCTTGCCCGGTCGCGACGGGCTCGTTCACATCTCGCAGATCTGCGAGGAGCGGGTGCAGAAGGTCAGCGACAAGCTGGCCGAAGGCGACGTCGTGCGCGTCAAGGTCCTGGAGGTCGATAAGCAGGGTCGGATTCGTCTCAGCATGAAGGCGATCGACGAACCGCCCGCCTGATATCTCGATAGCGCCGCGTAACCGTTCGGTTGCGCGGCAGGGTCCATCTCGTAGTCCTTGTGTTGGCCATGCCGCTGATCGTCTTGTTGGTGCTGACCCTTTGGTCGGCCGGGGAGTGCCTGGCACTCGAAACCGCGGTGGGGGCCGAGACGCGGGTCACGGCGGCCGAGGTCGAGCGTCATATCCAGGAGATCGAGGCGGCCGCCGAGCTCGATGAGGAGACGAAGACGCGGAACCTGGAGCTGCTGCGCCGGGCCCTGTCGCAATTGGACGAGGCGCAGCGGCACGAGGCCCAGGCGGTGGTCTTTGCGGAGGCCTTGACGACGGCGCCAGCCGAAACGGCGACGATCCGCGAGGCCTTGGCGCGGTCGGCACCGAGCCCGGAACCGCTGCCACCGGATCTGACGCTGACCGCGGTCGAGCAGCGCGTTGCCCAACAGCAGGCCGAGATCGCGGCGGCCGAAACCCGTCTGGCGGAATTGGACAAGGTGCTGGCCGGCCGCGCCCAGCGGCCGGATCAGATTCGCCATCGCGTCTCCGAGATTCGTCGGGCGCTCGACGACCTGAGTGGCGAACTGGGACAGATGCCGCTAGAGGGCGAGCCGCGTCTGGTCACCGAGGCGCGTCGGTTTGCGCAGGTGGCAGCGCGCCAAGCGCTGTGGGCCGAAGGAAACAGCCTCGAGCAAGAATTGCTGAGTTTCGATGTGCGCACGGAGCGGCGCCGTGCCGAACGGGATCAGACCGCCGCGCGCCTCGAGCGTCTGCGTGCCGAGCTGCGGCAGCTCGAAGAGGTGCGTAATCAGATGCGGCGGGCTGCGGCGGAACAGGCCGAGGCCGACGCGAAGGCGGCCGAGCGCGACGCCGCGTTCGCGCATCCGCTGGTGCAGGACCTGACCCGGCGGAATACCGAGCTCAGCCAGGCCATGACGGCGCTGACGGCCGAGCTCGATGGCGTTGGCGACAGCGCGACGCAGATACGGCAACAGATCCAGCGTATCAACGAAGAATTTACGTCCGCGCGGCAACGCATCGAGATCGCCGGCGTGACCCATGCGCTCGGTCAGGTCCTGATCGAGCGTCGGCAGCAGCTGCCGGATCTGCGGGTCTTCCGCACGCAGATGGCCGAGCGTCAGGAGGCCCTGGCCAATTCGATGCTGCGCCAGCTCCAGTATGACGAAGAGCGGCGTACCAAGCGACAGATCGATGGCCATGTCGAACGGGAGACGGAGACGGTCGACGTGGCGCAACGCGAGGCGGTCGCCGAACAATTGCGGGACGCCACGCTGCGTCGGCTCGATCTGTTGGATCAGGCCATGCGCCTCGAGGAAAGCTACCAGCGAACGCTGAGCGATCTGAACTTCGCAACGGCGGAGCTGCTCGAGGCCGCGGCCCACTACGACGCCTTCCTCGCCGAGCGTTTGCTGTGGGTACGCAATGCGTTGCCGGTCGATCTCACGTCGATCGTGACGCTGCCCGCCGCCATCGCGTGGTTCTTGGCTCCGGCCGGTTGGTCCGATGTGGCGCGCGTGGCGGCCCACGAGGCCCGTTCGGCCGCCGGCTTCTGGGTCCTGGTCGCCGTCGTGGTCTTGTTGCTGTCGAGGGAACGAGCCATCCGCAAGGCCTTGCGCGCGACGGCCGAACCCTTGCGCCGGATTCGCACCGACAGCTTCAAGTACACCTTGCAGGGTCTCGCCTTGACGGCCGTGCTCGCCGCGCCCTGGCCTCTTCTCCTGGCCGCGATCGGCTGGCTCCTGGTCGGGTCGCTCGAGGCCTCGGTCTTCACCCGCAGCGTCGGCACGGCCGCGATCGCGATCGCCATCGGTCTCTACTACCTGCGCGCGTTTCGCACGCTGTGCCTGACCGGGGGGGTCGCCGATCGCCATTTCCGCTGGTCGTCAGAGACGCTGACGCGGCTGCGGCGCAATTTCGATTGGGTCACGGTCGCGCTGGTGCCGATCGCTTTCGTCGCCGTCATCGTCAACAACCAGGACAACACCGCCTACAGCGGGAGCCTCGGTCGCCTGATGCTGGTCCTGTTGCTGCTGGGCTTCACGGTCTTCTTCGCGCGTCTGTTGCACCCGACGAAGGGCGTTTTCAGCGATTATCTCGCGTCGCATCCCGATGGCTGGGCCAATCGGCTGCGTTATCTCTGGTACTCGGCGATCGAAGGGGTGCCGTTGGCGCTGGTGGCCTTGGCGCTGCTCGGCTATGTCTATACCGCCGGTACTCTGCTGCAGGCGCTGGTGAGCCAACTGTGGCTGGCGCTCGCGCTCGTGGTCCTGCATCAGTCGATCGTCCGCTGGCTGATGGTCACGCGGCGCCATCTGGCGTTTCAGGCGGCCCTGGAACGTCAGGCTGCGCGTCGCGCCGAGGCCGAACGGCAGCAGGGCGGCGAGGTCGTCGATGAGCGCAGCGCGAGTGTGTTGCAGGTCGATGAGCCCGAGGTCGATCTCGCCTCGCTCGACGAACAGACCCGCAAGCTGATCAACATGCTGATCTTCATCGCCGGGGTGCTGGGGCTGTGGCTGATCTGGCGCGACATGCTGCCGGCCCTGGGGGTCCTGGACCGGATTGCGTTGTGGCATTTCACGGCCGTCGTCGATGACGCGGACCAGCTGGTGCCCTTCACGCTCGCCGATTTCGCGCTGGTCGTCGTGATCAGCTTCGCCGCCTTCGCCGCGGCCCGTCACCTGCCGGCGCTGCTCGAGATCCTGCTGCTCAAACAGACCTCGGTCAGCGCCGGTACGCGCTATGCGATCACTACGCTGGTCAGTTACGGCATCTTCGCCGTCGCGATCCTATTCGTCTTCGGCAGTCTCGGCATGTCCTGGTCGCAGGCCCAGTGGTTGGTCGCGGCTCTGGGCGTCGGCATCGGCTTCGGCTTGCAGGAGATCGTCGCCAACTTCATCAGTGGCCTGATCATCCTGTTCGAGCGGCCGGTTCGGGTCGGCGACATCGTGACCGTCGGTGATACGACCGGCGTGGTCACCAAGATCCAGATCCGCGCGACGACGATCCGCAATTGGGATCGCCAGGAGCTCCTGGTGCCGAACAAGGAGTTCATCACAGGCCGGTTGTTGAACTGGACGCTGACCGATCAGATCAACCGCATCACGATCACCGTCGGGGTCTCTTATGGAAGCGATACGCGCAAGGCGCTGGAGCTCCTGTCCGAGGTGGCCCGCGAGCATGAGCGCGTGCTGGATGACCCGGCGCCGCTGATCAGTTTCGAGGGCTTCGGGGACAATTCGTTGACGTTGGTGCTGCGATGCTTCCTGCCGTCGCTCGATGGACGTCTCGGCATCATCACCGAGCTCCATCAGGCGATCGACGACAAGTTCGCGGCGGCCGGTGTCGAGATCGCGTTCCCGCAACGCGATATCCATTTGCATGCCGACCAGCCGCTCGGTATCCAGTTGATGCCGCCCGTCGATCGGGTCGCATCTGGTCGCGACACGACCGTGCCCTTGACGAAGGATTGACTGGTATCGGGCGCCCAGGTCGGACGCGGCGGCTCATGGCCGCGTCAACGGGGGCGAACAGCCAGTGGTCGTTGGCCGGGATCGGCGTCAGCTCAAGTCGTCGAAGTCGGGATCATCGAGCAATTGGCGCAGCCGATGCAACTCGCGCAGCCGCTCGATGCGTCGGCGGATAGCTAGGTTGGACGAGTCCGGCTTGTCGCCGGACGGTCGGCTCACGATGGAAAAGGGTTCCACGGATTCGTCCATATCGCGGGATTCGGTTTCGAACATGGTTGGCTCCTAGACGGGCAAACGACGAATTGGCGGCTATCTAACGCAAGTTTCGATCGTGAAAACACCAATAAATCTAAATTGTCAAGATCAGGCTTTTCCGGGCGTGCTGGTGCGGCCACCGGGTCGATCATCGAGGCCCGAGGATCGAGGGCCTTGCGGCCCCTCGGTTCTGCGGATCGCCGGGCGAGCGGCCGCGGCGCCGGTAACGGTGGTAAGCTGTCTGCGCCTGGATCGACGTATCGATGTCTCGTCGCGACCGGCGGTCGCCGGCGGGCCTTGGTGATGCGCCAGCGATCCGGACCGCGACGTGAATACCCTGTCGAGCAACGAATCGGTCCAATCGATGCCATCAGCACCGACCTTCCTCGTCACGCCACCGCCGAGCCTCGTCGCGGCGGTCGACCTCGGGTCCAACAGCTTCCACCTGATCGTCGCCCGCATCACGAACGGTGATCTGCAGGTCATCGATCGGATCAAAGAGATGGTCCGTCTCGGCGAAGGGCTGACCGTCGACAAGACGCTGCGTTCCGACGTCGTCGAGCGCGCCCTGGCCTGCCTCAGGCGCTTCGGTGAACGCCTGCGCGACATGCCACCCGGCAGCGTGCGCGCGGTCGGCACCAATACTCTGCGCCAGATCCGCCCGGAGACCGGTTTCCTCGAACAGGCCGAGCAGGCGCTCGGGCATCCGATCGACGTGATCGGTGGTCGCGAAGAGGCGCGCCTGATCTACCTGGGTGTCGCGCACGGCCTCGCGGCCGGCGACGAGCAGCGGCTGGTCGTCGATATCGGTGGCGGCAGTACCGAGCTGATCATCGGGCAGGGATTCACGCCGAGACTTCGCGAGAGCCTGCACATGGGCTGCGTCAGCTTCTCGCAGCGTTTCTTCGCCGACGGCCGAATCACGGCCAAGGCCATGGAGCGGGCCGAGTTGGCCGGGGCGCTCGAGGTCCGGCCGATCCGTGAGCTCTTTCGCCGCACCGGCTGGCACAAGGCCGTCGGCAGTTCCGGTACCGCGAAGTCCATCGCGGCGGTCGTGACGGCCGAGGGTTGGTCGACCGATGGCATTACGGCGGAGGCGCTGGAGCAGCTGCGCACCGCGCTGATCGCCGTCGGTTCCTCGGCGGCGATCCCGTTCAAGGGCGTCAGCGAACAGCGCCGACCGGTGTTCGCTGGCGGTGTCGCGGCGCTGCGATCCCTGTTCTTGAATCTCGCGATCGAGCGGATGCAGGTGTCCGACGAGGCCCTGCGCGAAGGGCTGATCTACGAGATGGTCGGACGCATCAATCACGAGGATGTTCGCGAGCGCACGGTGCGCGCCCTCGCCCAGCGTTTCGGCGTCGACCAGGTACATGGCCAGCGTGTCTGGGAAACGGCCGCGACCCTCTACGAGCAAGTCGCCTGGGATTGGCAACTCGCCAATCCCGATCATCGGACCCTGCTCGGTTTTGCGGCGAGCCTGCATGAGATCGGGCTCGTGATCTCCCACAGCAACTATCAGAAGCATGGCGCCTACCTGCTGAACAATGCCGATCTGTCCGGCTTCACTCGCCATGAGCAACAGATCTTGGCCACGCTGGTCCTTGGGCACCGGCGCAAATTCCCGACCAATGACTACGTCGCGCTACCCAAGGCGCAGCAGGCGACCGCGCGGCGTCTCGGTGTTTTGCTGCGGCTTGCGGTGCTGATCCATCGTGGCCGTGCGGCGATCGACCCGCCGCAGGCCTGTCTGCGCGTCAACGGCGACGAGCTGTGCCTGGTCTTTCCACCGACTTGGCTCGCGCAGCATCCGTTGACCCGCTTGGAGCTCGAGGAGGAGGCCGCCCGGCTGGCGGCGGCGGGCTTTTGTCTCGAATTCGGGTAGAATCCGGCCCGTGCTGTTGGGCGGCCTTGCCCCGGATCGCGCGGCAGCAGTATCCGCGCCGGCCGCATCCCAAGCGGTGGTCGGTACGGCCTTTCACCTGTCAACCTGGAGGACCGATAACCATGGCCAAGCTCTTTTCCGCGGAGTGGATGAATCAACTCAAAGATGCCTGGAACGGCGAGCCGGACATCAAAGGCAAGCTTGCCGAGATCAAATTCAATTCGACGATCACTTGGGGTTTCAAGGACGAGGAGAATCCTCGCGGCATCATCGTCGTCGAGAACGGCGAGTGCGTGCGGGCCGGCGAATGGTCCGGCGAGTCCCCCGATTGGGATCTGCGGGCCGATATCAAGGATTGGCTCAAGTGGATGGAGAAGAGCGTCGGGATGATGGGTCTCGGCGCCGCTTACACCACCGGTAAGCTCAAGTTCAAGACCGGGGACTACAAGTCGATGATCAAGGACCCGCGCATGGCCGGTCCCTTCGTCAAGACCTTCGGCCTGTTGAGCAAGATCGGCGCCGACGAACGCGGCTGATTCTCTTTCGACCGGCTGGCTCCGGGTCCGCCATCTGACGGTGACGGTCCCGGGGGCGCGGTCTGCACGGCGCTCGTCGTTCGAGTTCGGCGCCGCGACAACGAGGCACCAAGGATGGAGCATCAGCGTACCCCGCCGTTGGCGATTCGCCCGAGGTTATCGTGGCGGCTGGCCGGCTGTCTGGCCCTGCTGTACGGGGCATCGGTCGCGCTGGTATGGCTGTTGCCGTTGCCATCGTGGGCGCGGATCGCTCTGACCTTCGTCGTCTGTTTGGATCTGGTCCACCAGATCGGCTTGCATCTGGGCCGCTGGTGGCCCTGGGCGATCCGAGAGGCGATCTGGCTGGCCGATGGGGCCTGGGTCGTGACCCTGGTGTCGGGCCGGCGCTATGAGGCGCGGCTGGCCCCGACGACCTTCGCGTCGGTCGGACTCATCGTGCTGAATCTTCGCTGCGGGCGTTTCCGGTATCGCGCGTTGCCCTTGGTGGCCGATAGCCTCGACCCCGACCTGTTTCGCAGGTTGCGCGTACGGCTGCGTTTTCGAGCGCTGGACCGGTTCTGAATCGGAGGTACCCCGATGCGGGTGTTGGTAACTGGTGGGGCGGGCTATATCGGGAGTCACACCTGCGTCGAACTGCTGATGGCCGGCTATCAGGTCGTCGTCGTCGACAATCTGTCGAACAGCAAGGTCGAGGCCCTGAATCGGGTCCGATCGATCACCGGGCAAACGCTCGATTTCGTCGAGGCCGACCTGCGCGATCGCGCGGCGCTCACGCGGATCTTCGAGCGCGATGCCTTCGATGCCGTGGTCCACTTCGCCGGGCTCAAGGCGGTCGGGGAATCGACCGAGAGACCGCTCGACTATTACGCGAACAATGTCGGCGGGACCATCACCCTGTGTCAGGTCATGGCTGAGGCAGGCGTCCGACGCCTGGTCTTCAGCTCGTCGGCGACCGTCTATGGCGAACCGGCCAGCGTCCCGGTCGACGAAGGCTTTCCGCTGTCAGCGACGAACCCCTACGGTCGCACCAAGCTCGTCATCGAGGAAATCCTGCGCGATCTGTGTGCCGCTGATCCGGCCTGGCAGGTCGTGTTGCTGCGCTACTTCAATCCGGTCGGCGCCCACCCGAGCGGGCAGATCGGCGAGGATCCAAACGGCATCCCGAACAACCTGATGCCCTATGCCTCGCAGGTCGCGATCGGCAAGCTGACCAAGTTGCGGGTCTTCGGAGGTGACTATCCGACCCCGGACGGCACCGGTGTGCGGGACTACATCCATGTCGTCGACCTGGCCCGCGGGCATGTCAAGGCGCTCGAGCGGATCCACGCGCTGACCGGGGCCGTACCCTTCAACCTGGGCACTGGGCGCGGGTACAGCGTGCTCGAGATGATCCGCGCGTTCGAGCGGGCCAGCGGCCGTGCTGTTCCGTACGAGATCGTCGCGCGCCGCCCGGGCGATATCGCGACCTGTTTCGCCGACCCGAGCCGGGCACGAGCCGAGCTCGGTTGGTCCGCGGAATACGGCATCGACGCAATGGTCCGCGACGCCTGGCACTGGCAGTCGCAAAACCCCGACGGATACCCGTAGCGGCAACTCCCGGAAAATAACGCACCAGGCTTACCCGGCTGTCGGTTGAATCACCACAGATTGGGTGTAGGTGCGGCTTCCCCCGCAACCTCGGTGTCGGTGCGGCCTAGCCCGCAATCCTCCATGTAGGTGCGGCTTCAGCCGCACGAAGCCAGGGCCCTGGTCTTCCGGCTGAATTGCGTTGCGGCTTCAGCCGCACCTACGCCGCGCACCAGTCAACCCAAATGTCATTTTATCTTGCGGGCTCGAAGGCGAGGGTCAGCCACGTCGCCAGGTCGTGCCCGTGGGGCCGTCTTCGAGCAGGATGCCCTCGGCCTGCAACCGGTCGCGGATCCGGTCCGCCGCGGCCCAGTCTTTGGCTCGACGGGCTGCGAGCCGCTCCTCGATCAAGCGCTCGATCTCTTGGTTGGCCAGGATGGCCGGTGTCCCGACGTTGCCGGCGTCTAGCCCCTCTGATTCTATGGCACGAGGTGCGCCCTTCAGATAGTCCTCGGGGTCCGCTTCGAGCAGGCCGAGGACCGCGGCGAGCTCGCGCAGTTCGTCGGCCAGGGCCGCGGCGCGGCCCTCGTCGGTGGCGCGCGCGCGGTTGATCTCCCGCGCCAGGTCGAAGAGAACCGCCAGTGCTTCCGGCGTGTTGAAGTCGTCGTCCATCGCGGCCCGAAACCGCTCGCGAAAACCTTCGCCCTCGGCCGGGGACACGGCCGTCCGTAGTCCGCGCAACGCCGTGTAGAGGCGGGTCAGGGCGCCGCGGGCCGTCTGCAGTTGCCCCTCGTCGTAGTTCAGCGGGCTGCGGTAGTGGCTGGTCAGGATGAAGTAGCGGACCTCCTCCGGTCGGTAGTGTCGCAGGATCTCGCGCACGGTGAAGAAGTTGCCGAGCGACTTCGACATCTTCTCGTCGTTGACGCGCACGAAGCCGTTGTGCATCCAAATGTTCACGTAGCGCTCGCCGGTCGCCCCTTCGGACTGGGCGATCTCGTTCTCGTGGTGCGGAAACTGGAGATCGGCGCCACCGCCATGGATGTCGAAATGGTGGCCAAGCGCGCAGGTCGACATCGCCGAGCATTCGATGTGCCAGCCCGGGCGGCCCGGGCCCCACGGCGAATCCCAGCTCGGCTCGCCTGGCTTGGCGGCCTTCCAGAGCACGAAATCGAGCGGATCCCGCTTGGCCTCGTCGACCTCCACCCGGCTGCCGGCGCGAAGATCCTGAAGGTCCTTGCCGGAGAGCCGCCCGTAATTCGGGAAGCGGCTTACTGCGTAATAGACGTCGCCATTGTCGGCCTGGTAGGCGAGGCGCTTGTCGATCAGGGTCGCGATCATCGCCTGGATCTCGTCGATATGGGCCGTCGCGCGCGGCTCGTCGGTCGGTGGCAGCACGCTAAGCTGTGCGGCGTCCTCGTGCATCGCGGCGATGAAGCGCTCGGTCAGCGTGGCGATGGATTCCCCGTTCTCGGCCGCGCGCCGGATGATCTTGTCGTCGATGTCGGTGATATTACGGACGTAGGTGACCTGATAATCGAGATGGCGCAGATAGCGGTAGACGATGTCGAACACGACCATGACCCGGGCATGACCGAGGTGGCAGTAGTCGTAGACGGTCATGCCGCAGACATACATGCGGACCTGTCCGGGTCGAATCGGGATCAACGCCTCTTTCTGGCGGGTCAGGCTGTTGTGGATCTTGAGCATGGGAGTCCTTCGGCTTGTCGCGGCGCCCGGATGGTAACAAAGCCGCCGAGTCGTACCAAATACTTAGGGTCGAAGGGGCGCGGCTGGTCAGCGATGATTCCGCCCGACCGGCAAAACCCGTAACATGGAGCGGCGAGAGTCGCTCGCCGGCGCACCGGCGTTGCCGACTGTATCACCACTGACTTTATCACCAAGGCTGTGCCCAGGTCCCGGCGCCGGGCCGCTACCCGCGGAGAAAGCGATGATCAAACTCACGACCAACCATGGCGACATCCTGCTCGAGGTGGACGCCGAACGCGCGCCCAAGACCAGCGCGAACTTCGTCCAGTACGTCCGGGATGGCCACTACGACGGCACCATCTTCCACCGCGTGATCAATGGTTTCATGATCCAGGGTGGGGGCATGACTGCGGATTTCGTGCCCCAGCCGACCCGCCGCCCGATCGAGAACGAGGCCAAGAACGGCTTGAAGAACAAGATCGGCACGATCGCGATGGCGCGAACCAACGACCCGCATTCGGCCACCAGCCAGTTCTTCATCAATGTCGCCGATAACGACTTTCTCGACTATCCGGGGCAAGATGGCTGGGGCTACTGCGTCTTCGGTCAGGTCGTCGAAGGCATGGAGGTCGTCGACCGGATCAAGGCCGTGCGCACCTCGAGCAAACAGGGTCACCAGGATGTGCCGATCGAGGATGTCGTGATCGAGAAGGCCATCATCGTCGAGTGACGGCGGCCCTTCGTTCGGTCATGCCAGTCATGGCGCGGCTCGGACAGCGCATCAAGCATGGGCTAGGCACGAACAGGGATAAACACGGATAGCCTCCCTCGCGATGTCGACGTCGACCGACGAGCACCTCTTCGTGTCGGACCTGCACCTGTCGCCGGAGCGCCCGGCGGCGGTGGCTCTGTTCCGGGCCTTCTTGGCGGGTCGCGCACGCGGCGCGGCCCGGCTCTATATCCTGGGTGATCTGTTCGATGCCTGGATCGGCGATGACGACGACACATCGCCGTATCCCGAGATCCGTGCCGCGCTCGAGGAACTGGGGGCGGCCGGCACGCGCTGCCATCTGATCCACGGCAACCGCGATTTCCTGATCGGCCGCGCCTTCGCGCGCGGGACCGGCTGTCGGCTGCTGCGTGAGGCGACGGTCGTCGACCTGGCCGGTGAACGGGTCCTGTTGATGCATGGCGATCGCCTCTGCACCGATGATGTCGCCTACCAGCGCTTTCGCCGCCGCATCCGGAACCCGTTGGCCAAGCGGCTCTTTCTGTGGCGGTCGCTGGCCTGGCGCCGGGGCCTCGCTGCGGACTACCGCCGGCGCAGTGGCGCCGCGACCGCAGCTAAGACCGATGCGATCATGGATGTCAATCAGAAGGCCGTGATGCGGGCCATGCGGCGCCATGCGACCACCCGCCTGATCCATGGCCATACCCACCGCCCGGCCGACCACCGCTTCGTGCTCGATGGGCGTCCGGCGGTCCGCCATGTCCTGGCCGAATGGCATGATGACCAGGGCGAGGTCCTGGTCTGCGACGGCGAGAGCTGGTGGCGGGAGCCCGTGCGGGGCGCGTGATTGGAGCAGCGTCCGCGCGAGCGCCAGCCAGGCCCTCGTTCCGACCTGTGATGCCCGCAGGCCTGGCACTCCAAACGACGATCAGGAGCCACGGAAGAACACGGAACCTCACGGACCGAATCAGCCCTGTGTGTCGGCTCCTTCGTCACTTGGTCTTTTCCCGTGTGCATCCATGGCGTCATTGTACGCTAAGGACTCGCCGCGGCCAGGCGTCGGCGCTGCCGCCAGACCACCAGCGCCAGCAAGGCCAGGGCCGGCACATAGAACCACTCGGGGGCCGGTCGTGCGGCGGGCATCAGGACGGCCTCGATCTGCCAGCCGCCCTCGAGTCCGAGGCGATCGGCCGGACTGCCGAAACGGACGAAGCCGACGCTGACCCGATCGCCGATCTCGACCAGACCCAATCCGGCCGCGGTGAGCCGGTCGTGGCCGTCGCCGGATTCGCCGAGCGGGAGCATGATCCGTTTCACGACCTCGTCGCCGGCCAAATCCCAACCGCGAACCTCGAGGCGCAGGTGCCCAGAGGCCGGGACCGCGGTCGCGGCGGCCCTGATCTCACTCGCCGGAAGGGCCGAGAAGGCTGGTTGAAAGCGATCCATCCAGAGCCCAGGCACGAACAGCGTCAAGGCGATCAGCAGCAGCGCCGCGGTCTCCCAAACGCGGTTGCGGGTGAGCAGATAGTGTTGGGTCGCGGCGGCGAAGGCCAGCATGCCGATCAGCGCGCCGGCGAAGGTCAGGGCCAGTTGCCAGCCGCTGTGGACGCCGATCAACAAGAGCTGTGGATTGAAGATGAACACGAACGGCAGCGTGATCGTGCGCAGGCTGTACCAGAGGGCCTGGATCCCGGTCTGGATCGGATTCGCCCGCGCCACGGCCGCGGCCGCGAACGACGCGAGCCCGACCGGCGGCGTCACGTCGGCCATGATGCCGAAATAAAACACGAACAGGTGGGCCGCGATCAGCGGGATCAGCAGACCGTTTTCGGCCCCGAGGGCCACGATCACCGGGGCCATCAGGGTCGCGACGATGATGTAGTTGGCCGTCGTCGGCAGGCCGAGGCCGAGGACCAGGCAGATCAGGGCCGTCAAGATCAGCATCGGCAGGATCAGGCCGCCGGACAGCCATTCGACCAGATCGGTCATGACCAGCGCGATGCCGGTCATCGCGACCGTGCCGACGATGATCCCGGCCGCGGCCGTGGCCACGCCGATGCCGATCATGTTGCGTGCCCCCTGTGCGAGGCCGTCGACCAGGTCGCGCGCGCCGTGGGTCACGGCCCCGAGATAGCGGCCCTCGCCGCGGAACCAGGCGATCAGCGGCCGCTGGGTGAGCAGGATCGCGACCAGGAACAGGATCGCCCAGAAGGCCGAGAGCCCGGGCGACAGGCGCTCGACGACCAGGCACCAGATCAGCACGATGACCGGCAGCAGGAAGTGCAGGCCACCCTGCAGCGTCGGCCCGGGCGCGGGCAGGATCGCGAGGTCGTCGGTCTCCGGCGGGGGGGGCGGCACCCGGCTGGCCCACCAGAGGAGCGCCAGGTAGGCGCCGAGGACCAGCGTCGCGATGACCCAGATCGAGTGCTCCGGGGCCACCGACTTGATCCAGCCGAGCCCGAAGTAGACGACCCCAGCGAGCACCAGGAACCCGCTGACCGCGAGGCCGCCGGCGATCAGCCGGCGCAGCGGCCCGCTGTCGCTCGCGCGCGGCAGACCCGCGAGACCGGCCTTCGCGGCCTCGAGGTGGACGATATAGAAGAGCGCGATGTAGGCGATCAGCGCCGGCAGGAAGGCGTGCTTGATGACCTCGACATAGGGGATGCCGACATACTCGACCATCAGGAAGGCCGCCGCCCCCATGACCGGTGGCATCAACTGGCCGTTGACCGAACTGGCGACCTCGACGGCCCCGGCCTTGGCCGGCGTGAAGCCGGTGCGTTTCATCAAGGGCACCGTGAAGGTGCCGGTGGTCACGACGTTGGCGATCGACGAGCCCGAGACCAGGCCGGTCATCGCCGACGCGGCGACCGCGGCCTTCGCCGGTCCGCCGCGCAGATGGCCGAGCAGCGCGAAGGCGACGCGGATGAAGTAGCCGCCGGCCCCGGCCCGTTCGAGCAGGGCGCCGAACAGCACGAACAGAAAGACGAAGCTGGTCGACACGCCGAGCGCGATGCCGAACACCCCCTCGTTCGACAGCCATTGTTGCGCCATCGCCCGCGCGAAGGACGCACCGCGGTGGGCCAACAGGTCCGGCATCCAGGGGCCGGCGAAGGCGTAGACGAGGAACAGGCCGGCGATCACCATCAGCGCCGGGCCCAGCACCCGGCGCGTGGCCTCGAGCAACAGCAGCAGGCCGACGCCAGCCGCGATCAGGTCGGCGAGCAACGGCCGTCCCGGCCGTGTGGCGAGATCCTGGTGGAACAGAAACAAATACCCCGCGCACCAGGCCGCGAGCAGGGCGAGGACCCAGTCGAGCATCGGGATCCGCGCGAGCGGGACCAGGCGCGCGGCCGACCAGGCTAGCACCAACGCAACGGCGCCGATCGCGACGTAAGCGGGAACCCAGGGTCGGTCGGCGGCGTGCTGGGACCAGGCGAAGGCCCACAGGCCGAGACCGAGCACCAAATAGAAGGCCGCGGCGAGGCGCTGTTTGGTGTCGGTCGGCAGTCGGCCGGGGAACAGCAGAAAGGCGAGGAAGACGGCGAAGGCCAGGTGGATCGACCGGCCCTGGGTCTCCGGGATCACGCCGACGCCGAGCCAGAACGGGAGCGGCGAGACGATCCACAGCTGGAACAGCGACCAGCTCACCGCAACCAAATAGACGAGCCGGCGCGTCGCCGGGCCGGGGCGGCGCGCGCCGGTTTCCATCTGCTCGACCAGGCCGGCGGCCTCGTTGCCGCCGGCCCTGGTCGGTCCCGGGTGGGTCACCGGTCAGTCTTGGAGCAGACCGGCCTCGCGGTAGTAGCGTTGTGCCCCCGCATGGATCGGCGCGGACAGTCCCGCACCGACCATCGTCGCCGGTTCGAGGACCGCGAAGGCCGGGTGCATCGTCTGGAAGGTCTCGAAATTCTCGAACACCGCACGCGTCAGATGGTAGACCGCGTCGTCGCTGGTGGCGGTCGAGGTCGTCAGGGTCGCGCCGACGCCGAAGGTGACGATGTCGGCGTTCTGGCCGGGATACATGTTCGCCGGGATCCGGGTCTCGAAGTAATAGGGGGTCTTGTCGATCAGTGCCGCGACTTGTGGTCCTTCGACCGGGATCAGCCGCGCCCCGCAGGTCGCGATCGGCTCCTGGATCGCGGCCGACGGATGACCGACGGTGAAGAGCACGACATCGATCCGGTTGTCGCACAGGGCCTGGCCCTGTTCGCGCGACGGCAGCTCCGAGGCCAGCGCGAAATCGCTCGCCGTCCAGCCGTACTCGGTCATCAGCCGCTCGACGGTGCCGCGCTGCCCGGAACCCGGGTTGCCGAGATTGACCCGTTTGCCGACGATGTCGGTGAAGCGCTCGATGCCGCTGTCCGGGCGCACCACGACCGTGAAGGGCTCCGGATGAAGCGCGAACGCGGAACGCAGCTCTGGATTCGCGCCCTGTTCGGCGAAGGGTCCGGAGCCATGGAAGGCATGGTACTGCCAATCGGACTGGACGATGCCGAAGTCCATCTCGCCGGCGCCGATCGCATTGACGTTGAAGATGGAGCCGCCGGTGCTCTCGGCGGTGCAGCGCAGCCCGTGCGTTGCGCGGTCGCGGTTGACCAGGCGACAGATGTTCTGGCCGGCCGGGTAATAGACCCCGGTCACGCCGCCGGTCCCGATCGTCACGAAGCGTTGATCGGCGGCGGGGCTCGCGGAGACGGTCAACAGGGCGGCGGCGACGAGGCCGGCGGTAGGGCCGGAGACGGATCGAATCATCGGTGAGCTCCTCTCGGTGGCGGGTTGGCGGTAACGACCCGGCCGGGCCAGGTTACGGCCGGCCGCCGCGATCGCAGCGGGCCGGGCCGCGTCGGTCAGGATACCGGTAACCCGCGAACGGCTCCACCCCAGCGCGCCGCCGTGCCAAGGCCTTTTGGCGGCCAGTACATTACCGGTCGCCGTTGAACTGAAGGGATCGAAGTCACGCTGCTTAGAAGCTGTTTGGAAATTACTATATCAACGACTTACGCGACCGTCGCCGGGTTTCCGACTACTGAATGCTGCCCGAAACAGCGAGTTCGCCTGCTGACGACGATGTTGGCAGCCCGGAGACAGGCGCTCTGAGGAGTTTCCAAGCAGCTTCTTACGGTCGAGCTCCTCCTGCGCGAGCGGCGCGGGATCACGGCTGGAACAGAATACTCAGTCAAACTGCTCTCGAGACCGAGAGGGTGTTCCTCGTGGCAGTGTAATTCCCGCCAAGCTGCTTTACGCGTCACCCCGACGACGGATAGGGCGCCAGAAGAATCATGCCGACCATCCCGGAAAGGTGCGGAGTGTACGTTTCCATGCCTTGACCTCGCATCCCGCCTCCACTACCGTCCTGTCTCGGCCCAGATTGGGCCCTCGAAACGGCTTGGATTTCCCACCCGTCTCCTGTCCCTCCGTTATCCGTCCTCGAGGCGTCCCGCGCCGGCATTGACGCATGGGCGCGGCGGGGTCTAAGTTGGCGTCATCGCCCGCAACGGCACGCGCGACCCGGCCCCATCCCGACGACGCTCGTCCGACGACACCGAGGCCCCCGATGGAAGCACACAAGCTCAAGACGATCGATGACCTGCGGCTGAGTCCCGAGGAACGCGTCGAGCTGGCCCCGGATTGGGTCTGCGAGATCGTCTCGCCCGGCCATGAACGCAAGGACACGCTGCACCTGCCGCTGCTGTTGCGCCGCTACGGAGTGCCCTTCTACTGGCTTATCTGGCCCGAGGACCGGGTGCTGCTCGCCCATGCCCTCGAGGCTGGCAACTACCGGATCGTCGCGACGTTGAAGGACGAGGCCCGCGCACGCATCCCGCCCTTCGACGCCGTCGAGCTCGATCTCGCCTACATCCTCGGTGCCGACCCGGCGGAGCCGCGTTGACCACTCGTGCCCGCGCCACAGCGGCGGCTCTCGACAGTAGGAACCAAAGATGTGCCTCGAGGCCCGCGCCACGAGCAGGTGGCAGGGATGCGGGACCAGCACACCGGTTGTTTGGCCAAACAAGCCGGCGTCACCAGGGGTTTCCGCACTCGCTCGAAAGATCGCCCCGCGTCTCCAAACCGAGGACCAATCGTGCTATTTTTTTAGCGCTGGACAATGCGTGATAAGGGTCACGCCGAAGGGGTCGCCGAAATTTTTCTGGTGGTATACCCGTTATTCTGCGGTGGCTGCGGCCTATCGTCGTGCCCTCACCTGCGCTTTGGGTGGGAGTCGGTGCTTCCCGAGCGCGCCGGGCATTTGGCTCGGGGTGCAGAGAGCGGCCGCGGATGTACCGGTCGATCGCCCAGCTTGCCACCGAAACCTGACCCAGCTCTTCGTCGATCGACCATCACATCGCTCGCCCTCGCGCGTGCCCGGCCTCCTGCGGACAGGGTCAGGACCAACCACATGATGAAGCGCTCTGTAAATTAGAATTGAACCGATGCTGAAACAGGAAGCAACGCGGCTTGGTGCCTTGATTCAGGCCTATCTGCTGGCACGCTGGGGCGAGGAGCCCGACGCGTCGGCGTTGACCGAACTGGCGGCGGGCCTGGAGCCCGGGCTCCGGGACCGCATCGACGTCCTCGGTCTGGACGGCGAGCGGCTGCTGGATGTGGGTGCCGAGGCGGTGTTGGCCGAACTCGAATCCCTCGAGCGGGCCGCGGCCCGGGAGGATGCGCGGGTCGCGAACGCCGCCGACCGGATCCGCGGCCGAGAGGCGAAGCAGCATAGCGCGGCGAGGCCGGAACGGCGTGACCCTCGGGTTCCTCCGGGGCGACCTCGCCCATCTGCCGGACCTGGGGGCCGTCGTTCACGCGGCCAACGCCGATCTCCGCAGCGTTGATCTCCGCGGCGCACTGGTCGAGACGACACACGGCTCAGCGTGGAGCGAGGGACGAGGATCGTCAGGGGGGCCGTGACCGGGTGACTCCCTGCAGCGCTTTCTGGGGACCTTGAAAAATTGCCATCCGGGCAATTTTTCAAGACGCGAAGCGAAAATGCGATTTCCACTTCGCTTCATTTTCCGTCGCTTAGGCGACTGAAAATGGTGGGGCATCCTTGCCCCGCGCGGGCACCTTGAATTTTTCAAGGTGCCCTTCTGCGGTTCGAGAAGGTCGACAGGGTGCCACCACCCGCGCCAAGCGACCCGTTTTGGCGTTATCCTCGTCATATTCCGGTCATCGTCAAGGGTCCGGTCGTTTCGGAGGCGGTCACCCAATGAGCCACACCCACAGGTACGATGTCATCATCCTCGGTAGCGGTGCCGCGGGCCTCAGCACGGCACTGCAACTGAGCGACGAGATCGCGATCGCGATCATTTCGAAACGAGATCTCGACGAAGGCAGCACCCGCTATGCCCAAGGTGGGATCTCGGCGGTCCTCGATGCCCAGGATTCGGTTGACTCCCACGTCCAGGACACCCTGTCGGCGGGTGCTGGGCTGTGCGACGAGGCGACCGTTCGTTGGGTCGTCGAACGCGGACCGGACCGTATTCGATGGCTGCTGGAACAAGGGGTTCAGTTCACGCGCAACGAAGACACGGACAGCGCCGGTGAGTTCCATCTGACCCGTGAAGGCGGTCACAGTCACCGGCGAGTCATTCACGCTGCCGACGCGACGGGCCTCGAGGTCGAACAGACGCTCGTGTCGCGCGTGCGCGAGCGTTCCAACGTCACGGTGTTCGAGAACCATCTTGCCGTCGATCTGATCACGACGGCCAAGCTCGGTGGCCACGATCATCGTTGTCTCGGCGTCTATGCGCTCGACCGGCTCGCCGATCAGGTCGAAACCTTCGTGGCGCCGTTCGTCGTCATCGCGACCGGCGGGGCCAGCAAGGTCTACCTCTATACGAGCAATCCGGATGTCTCGACCGGCGACGGGATCGCGATGGCCTGGCGGGCAGGTTGCCGGGTCGCGAACATGGAGTTCATGCAGTTCCATCCGACCTGCCTCTATCACCCGCAGGCCAAGTCCTTTTTGGTCACCGAGGCCTTGCGTGGCGAAGGGGCGAGGCTGCTGCTGCCCGATGGGACCCGTTTCATGGCGGCCTTCGATCCACGCGCCGAGCTGGCCCCGCGCGATGTCGTCGCACGCGCGATCGACCACGAGATGAAGCGCATCGGCAGCGAGTGCGTCTACCTGGACATCTCGCACCGGCCAGCCGATTTCGTGCGCGAGCACTTCCCGATGATCCACGCCCGGTGCCTGGAATTCGGTATCGATATCACCCGAGAACCGATCCCGGTCGTACCGGCCGCGCACTACACCTGCGGCGGGATCGTCACGGACAACGCCGGCCGGACCGATTTGCCCGGCCTGTACGCCGTCGGCGAAGCGGCCTACACGGGTTTGCATGGCGCGAATCGAATGGCCAGCAACTCGCTGCTCGAATGTCTGGTCTTCGCCGAATCGGCGGCGCACGATATCGAGCTGCAACGCCCGCGTGCTGCTCCGGTCACCGAAGTGCCGCGCTGGGACGAAAGCCGCGTGACCGAACCGGATGAGAACGTCGTGGTCTCGCACAATTGGGATGAGCTGCGTCGTTTCATGTGGGACTACGTCGGGATCGTGCGCACGAACAAGCGTCTGCAACGCGCGAGGCGCCGGGCTGAGCTGCTCCGCCAGGAGATCATCGAGTATTACAGTCACTTCCGCGTCAGCAACGACCTGCTGGAATTGCGCAACCTCGTCGATCTGGCTGACCTGATCATCCAGTCGGCGCAACGGCGCCGCGAGAGCCGCGGTCTTCATTACACATCGGATTTCCCGTTTCAGGATGCACGCCAATGCAGCCCGACGATCCTGATCCCCGAGGGGTATCGACCCCGCCGCGAGCGCCTGTGATCAAATGCTCAACATTGAGATTGACGCGGGTCAAATGGACCCGCTTCGGTTATCTTGCGGAATTTTGACGGGGCCATCCCCCCGCCGCGGCCTCGGGTGGCCGCTCGCACAGGGGCCGGCCCTCCACCTGTCGGGTCCTCACCCGGCCGAGATGTCGAGAACGGAGAGAGTGTGATGACCGATTATGTCCGCTGGTTGAGCGACCTGGGGATGGGCGATGTGCCCATCGTCGGTGGCAAGAACGCCTCCCTGGGCGAGATGATCCGCCACCTGACGGCCGTCGGTGTGCAAGTGCCGGGTGGCTTTGCGACAACCGCGGACGCCTACCGGGAGTTCCTGGCTCAGGACAGACTCGGCGACCGGATCCAGGACGCGCTCGATCGGCTCGACGTCGACGATGTTTCCCGCTTGGCCGAAACCGGCGCACAGATCCGCGGCTGGATCATGGATCAGCCGTTCCAGCCGGCGCTGGACGCGGCGATCGGCGAGGCCTATCGGACCCTGACCGCCGAGGCCGGCGGCGAGGTGTCCTGGGCCGTGCGCTCGTCGGCCACTGCCGAAGACCTGCCTGACGCGTCGTTCGCCGGCCAGCAGGAAACCTTCCTCAACGTCCAGGGATTGGAGCGGATCAAACGCGCGATCCACGAGGTCTTCGCCTCGCTGTTCAACGATCGCGCCATCGCCTATCGCGTGCATCAGGGGTTCGAGCACCGTCTCGTGGCGCTATCGGCCGGCATCCAGCGCATGGTCCGTAGCGATCTGGGGGCATCGGGGGTCGTGTTCACACTGGATACCGAATCGGGTTTCCGCGATGTGGTCTTCATTACCGCCAGCTACGGCCTCGGCGAGATGGTCGTGCAGGGCGCCGTGAATCCCGACGAGTTCTATGTGCACAAGCCGACGTTGGCCGCCGGCCGACCGGCGATTCTGCGGCGCACCGTGGGTGAGAAGGCGATCCGCATGGTCTACGACGAACCGGGTGCCGAGAAACCGGTGCGCACCGAGCCGGTCCCGGATGCCGACCGCCTCCGGTTCAGCCTGAGCGACGACGAGGTCACGGCGTTGGCGCGGCAGGCGGTGCTGATCGAGCGGCACTATGGCCGCCCGATGGATATCGAATGGGCCAAGGATGGGCGAGACGGCCAGATCTACATCGTCCAGGCGCGCCCGGAGACGGTACAAAGCCGTTCCGGCCAGATCCTGGAACGCTACCAGTTGCGCGGCACCGGACCGGTGCTGACGACGGGTCGCGCCATCGGTCACCGGATCGGCTCCGGCATCGCGAAGGTCGTCGCTTCGGTGCGCGACATGCACCGGGTCGAGCCCGGCGACGTGCTGGTCACCGACATGACGGACCCGGATTGGGAGCCGATCATGAAGCGGGCGGCCGCGATCGTCACGAACCGCGGCGGGCGAACCTGCCATGCGGCGATCATCGCGCGCGAGCTCGGCGTGCCCGCCATCGTCGGCTGCAACGACGCCACCGACCGGATCCGCGACAATCAGCCGGTGACCGTGTGCTGCGCCGAGGGTGACACCGGGGTCATCTATGCAGGGCAGATCCCATTCGAGCACAAGACCATCGAGCTCGCCGAGATGCCCGAGGTGCCGATCAAGGTCATGATGAACGTCGGCAACCCGGATCGTGCCTTTGCGTTTGCCGCGACGCCGAACGCTGGCATCGGTTTGGCCCGGATCGAGTTCGTGATCAACAACACGATCGGCATCCACCCGAAGGCCTTGTTGAATTACGAGAATCTGCCCGACGAGCTGCGCACCCGGATCGCGCCGCGCATCGCTGCCTATCCGAGCCCGCGCGAGTTCTTCGTCGCCAAGTTGGCCGAAGGCATCGCCACGTTGACCGCGGCCTTTGCCCCGAATCCGGTCATCGTGCGGATGTCGGATTTCAAATCGAACGAGTACGCGAACCTGATCGGCGGGCGGGCCTACGAGCCCGACGAGGAGAATCCGATGATCGGGTTTCGCGGTGCTGGCCGCTATATCGCCGAGGACTTCCGCCCCTGCTTCGAGATGGAATGCGAGGCCCTGCGCCGGGTGCGCGACGACATGGGCCTGACCAACCTGGAGATCATGATCCCGTTCGTGCGCACCATCGATCAAGCCAAGGCGGTGACCGAGGCCCTCGCGGCCCAGGGCCTGGCCCGCGGCCGCAACGGCCTGCGCCTGATCATGATGTGCGAGATCCCGTCGAACGCGCTCCTGGCCGACGAGTTCCTCGAGTACTTCGACGGGTTCTCGATCGGCTCCAACGATATGACGCAGCTGACCTTGGGGCTCGATCGCGACTCCAGTCTGGTCGCGGCCGACTTCGACGAGCGCGATCCCGCCGTCAAACGGCTGCTGGCGATGGCCATCGACGCTTGCCGCCGGCACGGCAAATACGTCGGCATCTGCGGTCAGGGACCATCCGATCACAAGGATTTCGCCGAGTGGTTGGTCGCGCAGGGCATCGATAGCGTGTCCTTGAACCCGGATACCGTGATCGACACCTGGCTCTACCTGGCCGAGCAGTTCAACAAGTCTTAGCCGGACGAGGTTATCCAAGCTCAGGGCGGGGCCTGGAAGCCCCGCCGCTCGGCCACCGAGTCACTGCCGGATCCCTCCTCGCGCTATGCCCGGATCCGTTACCCAACGCGAGCGCAAAGATCTGACCACGGCAGGCCGCTTGTCGGCTGTCCTGCAAGGGTTCCTGCGCCAGGTTCCGACCGATCGTGACGGGGCCGCGCGAATCCGAGGCCGTCACATCTATGTGATGCCGACGCGCACCGGCCTGCTGTTTGCGCTGGTGTTGTTCGTGACGCTCGCCGGTTCCCTGAATTACCAGAACAACCTGGGGCTGCTGCTGACCTTCGTGCTCGGCTCGGTCGCGCTGGTCAGCCTGCACCTGGCTTGGTTCAATCTATTGGGCCTCGAGGTTCGCGCCAGTGGTGGGGACGGCGTCTTCGCCGGCGATGATGCCTATTTCACATTGACCCTGCGCGATCCGGGGCACCGGCCGCGCGCCGACCTGGTCGTAGGAGCCGCGGCCGGCTCGGTCCACCCGATCGCATTGGCTCGCGGTGCGCAAGAAACGCTCGGTTTGGCCATGGCCACGGCAGAACGCGGTCGACTGGTCCTCGGACCGGTCACGCTCGAGACCCGCTTCCCGCTCGGGCTCTTCCGCGCCTGGTCGGTCGTGCGCAGCCATGCAACGACCCTGGTCTATCCGCGACCGACGGCGACGGCCCCGCCGCCGCTCGTGATCCAGGTCGGTGCTCAGGCCCAAGCGCAAGGCGACCGCGGCGAGGGTGCGGATGATTTCATCGGTCCGCGTCTCTACCGCCCTGGCGACTCGCCGCGCCGTCTCGACTGGAAGGCCTTGGCCCGCGAGCGAGGGTTGGTCATCAAGCAATTCGGCGGCGCCCGAACCGAGGAGGTCTGGCTCGATTGGGAGCAGGTCACGGGGCGCGACAGCGAAGCCCGCCTGAGCCTTTTGTGCCGCCAGGTGATCGACGCCAGCGAGGCCCGCACCCGTTTCGGCCTGCGCCTGCCTGGATGTATCATCCCAGTCGCCGCGGGCGAAACACAGCGACAGCGATGCCTGGAGACCCTGGCCACCTTTGACCAAGACCCACGTTAGCGAACGACTCGCGGGCGGCCAGGTGCTCGCCGCCACGCTCCTGCTCGGGCTCGCCTGCCTGCCGCTGGGTCAATGGCTGGCACCTCAGGTGATCCTGTATCTGTACGCGCTGTTCGCACTGCGGCTCGCCGCCCTGTATTGGCCGGCCCTGGCGCCCAACCGCTGGCTTCTGCTGCCCCTGACGCTGGCCGGCCTGATCAATGTGGTGGCGGCTTATGCGACCGTCACCGGACGCGAGGCCGGCGGTGCCTTGCTGGCCACGATGCTGGCCCTGAAACTCCTAGAAGTTCGTGGCAAACGCGATGTACGGCTTCTGGCGATCCTGTTCGGCTTCTTCCTGGCCAGCCTGTTCCTGTTCGATCAATCACCGTTGCTGTTGGCCTATGTGTCGATCCTGCTGATTGGAAATCTTGCGTTGATGGTCGACCTGACCGCGCGCACTGGACCGCGTCCGCTGACTGCCGCGGCGGGCCATGCAACCCGGCTGGTGCTGCTGGCCATGCCGTTGGCGATCGTGTTCTTTCTCTTCTTCCCGCGCCTCGAGGCACCCTTGTGGAGCTTTGGACGCGATGACCAGACCGGCATCACCGGGCTTTCCGACGAACTCGAACCGGGCTCGATCACGCAACTGGTCCTATCCGGGGAGCTGGCCTTCCGTGTCTGGTTCGACGGGCCCGCGCCTGCGCCGGAGCGGCTGTACTGGCGCGGTCCCGTGCTCTGGCATATGGACGGCCGCCGCTGGACCGGCGAGCCGATCCCGCGATTCGACGCCGCGCCGCAGCCGTTGGCGCTGGCCGAGGATCAGGTCAGCTACCGGGTGGTCCTCGAACCGAACAATCAGCGCTGGCTATTGGCACTGGACAAACCTGTCCTGATCCCCGATGGGGCCACCTGGACCGCGGATTTCCAAGTCCTTGCAAGCCGCCGCGTGACGACGACCGAACGTTACCAGATGACGTCGGCGATGCAGTACGACACCGGCCAGCTGGATCCGGCGATGGCCGCTGCCGCGGCGCAACTGCCACCCAATGTCACCGCGAGGATGCGCGCGCTCGTCGACCACTGGCGGCGCGATGCGACGAGCGACCGCGACCTGGTCGAACGGGGTTTGGCCTACTTCCGTGACGAGGAGTTCCATTACACGCTGGAGCCGCCGCCGCTCGGACCCAATCCGACCGACGAGTTCCTGTTCGAGACCCGCCGCGGTTTCTGCGAACACTACGCGAGCGCCTTCGCGGTCTTGATGCGGCTCGCCGGCATTCCGGCGCGCGTCGTGCTCGGCTATCACGGCGGCGAACAGAACCCGATGGGCGGGTACCACATCATCTGGCAGTCGGATGCCCACGCCTGGACCGAGGTATGGCTCGCCGGCGAGGGCTGGCAGCGGATCGATCCGACCGCCGCGATCGCAGCGCACCGGATCGAACGCGGTTCCCTGGTCGATGGCCTCGGCGCCACGCGGCCGATCCGATTCGCCCAGCAGGACCTCGACCGACTCGCCTGGCTCGCCCATCGCATGCGGCTGGCTGGGGATGCGCTCCGCGCCGGTTGGCAGGATTGGGTGCTCGACTATTCGACGGCTCGGCAACTGGCGCTCCTGTCCCTGATCGGTCTGGGATTCATGAGCCATTATGGGTTGGCGGTCGTCATGGTCCTCGCGGCGGCGGTCGCCCTCGCGCTGACGGTCGCGTTGGTGGCCCGGACCCGCCGCGATCCGCTCGAGGTGCTCTACGATCGTTTCTGCGGCCGCCTCGCTCGAATCGGCCTGACTCGCCAGCCCAATGAAGGGCCGGTCGCCTTCTACGAGCGCATCAGTGCACGGCGTCCGGATCTGGGCCCGCTCGTCGAACCCTTTCTGTCGCTCTACATCCGCATCCGCTATGGCCATGGTGCGACCATCGACGACCGGCGCGAACTCGCCCGGCGCCTGAAAAGGCTCAACATCCGCAAGGGCCGATCGGGTGGTCGCGACGGACGTGGGGCCGCGGTCAAGCAAGCAAGGTCACGGCACTGATCGTGGCGCCAGGGGTCGCGCGTTCGATCTCGACCAGCCGTTGTCCCTCAGTCGATGGTGGCAGAAACCGGCGCCAAGTTGGTGAATGACGCCGTTCCTCGTCGACGAGGGTGGTGACGTTCTGGGCCGCTTCCGTTAAGCACCTCATATGGCCCGACAGCGAATCCTGGATGAGCGCCTGCTGCATCGAGGCGATCAGTCCGGAGAAAGATTTGCGCATGTCTACCGGGTGACCGCGGAGGAAGACCCGCACGCGGCCTCCCGGAAAGAACATCGCCCGCGCCTGAGGCGCAGGACCCAATATCCGCCGAGATTGAGTTCCAGATCCCACGCCGGTCCTTCTGTGCGCGGTACCACAGCACATCACCTAGATCGAGAAACGCCGCCAGCGAGGCACTGCCCTCAAGGCCCGCAACAGCAAGCATCTCGGCCCTTGTGGCCGATTTCAATAGTAAGCGCGCAGCTTGGCACGAGACCGATTGAGAACGACCCCGAGCAGATTCGTGCCGCTCAAGAGGTTGAGGGCTGCGCTGATGTCCCCTTTTCTGGTCATCCTTTCGCCCACGACTACCAGGGCACAATCGATTCGAGGCAGGATTGCCAAGGCGTCGTCGGTGGCCAGCAAAGGTGGCAGATCGAAGATGCCGATCCGGCTGGCTCGCTCACCGGGCAGATTGCCGATGAGCTGATCTATGTGAGCCTTTACTAGAAGCTCGCTCGCATTCCGGCGCGTCCCACGGCTGATCACTGCGCGCAGCTGGGCACCACCAGCCGCGACCATATGGGTCTCAAGAGGATCACGCCCCTCGAGGAAACTGGCGAGACCTTCCTCCGACTCGATACCCAAGTAAGCGCCAATCTGCGGCCGCCTGAGATCGAAGTCCACAAGAACGACCTCTGATGGCATCTGGTGGGCAAGACTGAAGGCCAAATTGATTGCGACCGTCGTCTTGCCGCAGGCCTCGGTTGCCGAGGTGATGGCCAGGGTGGTCCATCCACGCGACTCCATCTTCCTGACGACCTTCGTGCGGAGGATGTCGAAGGCAGGCGTTCGGGGGTCCTGCTTGTTCCAGGCGATGATCCGATTGGCCTCGAGGGTCTTCGGATTCAGCTCGATGACACTTGTATCACGGGTGATGAGTCGTGGCGCCCGGTCGAAGCCGATCACGTGGCCTTCGTCCGCCACATGATTGTGGTTGGGGGCAGCTTCTGCCTTTGACTTGGCCATGGCACGGAGAATCAGGTCCATCGTATCTTGCCTCACCAACCATCAACGGATCGAGGCGGTCTCGGCGCGGAGTCGACGCGCGTCAACCGCCGAAATCAGTAGTAAAAGTGCCGAAGCACACCCCGGATCGACTCGACATACTGAATCCCAATCAGGACCGAGGTCCCTAACACGGCGCCGAATGCTAGCCATCGTCCGGATATCGAGGCAATCTGACCATGTCGCTCCCCGGCACGCGCGATGTCGGGAAGCACCGCGAATGGGCGCTCCCCAAGCACGGCACTTAGCATCTGCGGATCCTGCACCCGATTGTCCAGCATCTCCGCGGCAACAGCGATCGCCACCCCGCCGCCCAGGGCGACGACGACGGCGAGAGCCAAGAACTGGAGCCGGTTTGGCCGCTCGGGGCTCACTGGAACTGCCGGCGGCTGCAGCAGGATGAAACGCTCGGCCATCTGCTGGGACTCGAGATTCTCAGCCAACTCCGCCTGCTGGAGCTTCGCGCGGATCTCGGCGTGTTCCCTTGATGCAGCCTCGTAGTCGAAGCTGATCTGGCGGAGCCCCTGCTCTACCTCCGGCGTCCTCAGAATCTGTGCCTGCAGGGTCGACATGCGTGCGTTGAGTTCCGCCTCCTGGTCGCGTAGGGAGGCAAGCCGCGTGTCGGTAGACGCAATCTTAGCCTCGATCTGCTCTCGCTCTGGATCCCGGGGTGACGTCCGGTCGGCGCTCGCCGTTCCTCTGCCCGGCCTCGCCAGTTCCGCCTCCGTGTTGGCGATCAGGCGCTTCAAGCGGGCGACATCTGGATGAGCCTCCGTGTACAAGGCCGAGGCACGTGCGAGGTCGGACTTGAACACCTGCAGCCGCTCCGCTGGTGTCAGCTCGGAGGATGCCGCCGCATCTTGGCGGACGGGCAACCGCACCCCCAGGGTGCCGAGCTGGGTCTCCATAAAGCGCCTTTCCTGCTCGGCGGCAGCAATGTCTCGCTGGACCGCCCGGAGATCGAAGTCCACCTTCTGGAGCATGCTGACCTTGAGGTCCAAGTGCTCCGGAAGGGCGTCACTATTCTTCTTCTTGAACTCGGCCACTTGCCGATCGAGCGAGCGAGCTAGATCGCTCAAGCGCTCCGTCTCCTGCCTGAGGAAAGCGGCGGTTTCAGTGGCTCGGACGCTCCGTGTTCGGGCGTTCTCGGCGAGGAAGAGGTCCACCAACTCGGTTGCCACGTCGCGCGCGACCACGGGATCCAAGTGGTCGAACGAGACGGTGAAGGCGATGGTCGCACGCGACGCATAGGGATCGCGCACAGCTGTCACTTGGATGTTCTTGCGCAGCTTGCGGAGCACCTTGGACATGGGCCACGCCGCCACCTCCTTTGGATAGAGATCGAACTTACGAATTATCTCCTCAAGCCTGGCATCGGTCATCACGATCTGCTTGGTGAAGCCGATGCGCTCATCAGCGCTACCCGGTACGGTGGAACGTACCAGATCGGGAGGAATTTGCTGCGACTCGACCGCGACTGTTCCCGTGGATCGGTAGACAGATGGCAGCAGCAGCACGACAGACACCGCTGCGACCACGAGCACGAGGAAGGTCGCCAAAGCATAGGGAAGTCGCCGGCGGGCAATCCGGAGGTAGTCCTCTAGCGTCAGGGGCCGCTCCATCTCAATCCTTTCTTCCATCAGGTTCAGTTCCGTATCGCGCCTCTAAGATCCCTTCTTCGTTCGGACATCACCAATCACACGGGCGGGCACGCCGGCCACGATCGCGTAATCCGGAACGTCCTTCGTCACAACCGCCCCGGCGCCAACCAAGGCCCCCTTGCCAATCGTGAGCCCGCAGAGAACGGTCGCGTTGCTGCCGATCGACGCCTGGGTCTTCACCCGGGTTGGAACCACGGACCAATCCAGCTCTGTCTGAAGCTCCCCGCTTGCATTGACGGCCCCCGGGTAGACATCATTTATGAAGACAACGCTGTGCCCAACAAATACCCCGCTTTCAATGCATACACCCTCGCAAATGAAGGTATGGCTCGAAATCTTGCAGTGTTCCCCTATCTCCACACCCTTTTGGATTTCTACAAATGTGCCAATCCTGGTGCCAGCTCCCACGCTGCAGCCATACAAATTGACGAGATCCTTATGGTAGATGACTACTCCCTCGCCAAGCTGCACATCATCAGCAATCATTGACCGACCTATTGTCTGTATTCATTAAGAAGGGGACGTCGCCATGGGACAGACCGCATGCTGCGCGCGCCAAACCAGCTCAGCTCTCACGTGTGTTACTGCCACATCGCCGCGTCGAGTTGCGTCTGGATTCCGAGCCGGCTATCTGGAGACCGAGGCAGATTGCGCCCGGCTTGGCCGGGGCGGGGCGCCCATCCGCCGGGGGCACCCTCGGGTGCGCGACCGGTCCACGCGAGCGTCAACGTTACCGTATTCCCTTCGGCGCTGCGAGACAGCTCGTCGTACTCTTGCCACCGGTAGCGGTATCCGAGGGTCAGGCGCCAAGCCTCGCTCAGCGCGTAGGACAGCGTCAGATCGCCGTCGGCGTACTTGCGGTCCGAGGTGCTCGCCTCGCCACTGGGGTCGCGATTGCGATACCCCTGCAGGCGGAGGTCAAGGCCCCAACGCTCGCTGAACGGATAGCTAAGCCAAAAGGCTAGGCTGGTAGTGTCGAGTACCTCGGCGGTGCCGCTGGGTGTTACCTCGCGAAGCGCCTCCAGTTGAAAGCTGCCACCGCGCGCAAGCTGTTTCCCTAGCCAAACGGAATAGGTGGGTCCAGTGCTATCCTCGGTGACCCGCAAACCGTTTGGCGCCGCGGACCGGGTCACCTCGGTGCGGCGCACGCCGGCGAGAGCTCCCAGCGCCGTCGTCTGGGAGAGCTGATAATCGCCACCAAACAGCGCCCCGAGGGTCTCGGCCTCGCTCGCGATTCCTCTGGCGTCGTAGCGTTCGTAGGAGAACGTGGCGGTAGTCCCGGCCCGCTCGCTGAGCCGGTAGTCGCCGCCCAAAGACAGGGTGCCGGTGTAATAGTCGTTCAGCCCAAGATCGCCCGAGTCTTCGTAGAAGGTGCCCTCAAAGCCGGCGCTCACGTCGACTATCGCTCGTTCCGAAAGGCGGTAGGCCCAGGACGGCTCGACCGCGATCTGGAGCTGCTGCTCGTTGAGCCCGGTCACGCCGGTCGTGGCGGTCTCGCTCGTCAGGGTCGATTCGGTGCTGAGCCTTGTATCGAGCCGCCAGCGGCTGCGCTCGGAGAAGCGCGTCGCATCCCAGCCGATCAGGCCAGCGAAGGTATCCAAGTCGCGCTCATCGAAGTAAATGTCCAGATTCAGCCCGGCGCGCAGGCCCATGGCAGCATTCTCGGTCGCGCGCTCACCGCGCACCGCGGCACTGAGGCTTGCACCGAAAGAGCTGATCGGGTCATCTGGATCGAGTGTCACATTGTCGTCGTAGCCGAGCCCCAGGCTGACGGCCGGCTGCATGTGCCAGGTGGTCTGTGCGGCTGTTAAAGGCGGCGCGGCGACCATAGCGAACGCCACCGAGACGATGGCACCGAGGTGGGCCGGCCAAGCGAGCGCCCCGGTCAGCGCGCGGCGTCGAGCACCGCCCAAAATAGTGCACCCGTTGGGAGCCGAGATGCCCGAAATCATGGCACGACGAGCGTATCCCCGGCCCGCAAGATGACGTTCTGCTCCAACGCCCTGCCTCGCTCGACCGCTTTGTAGTCGAAGGGGATGACGCGGACATCATCGCCCTCGCGGCGCAGCACCTTGATGTCGCTGCGGACGGCGAACGGGGTTAGACCGCCAGCCATCGCAATCGCTTGCATGATGTCAATGGGCCGGTTGATCAAGAGCACGCCAGGCTGGTTCACGCGTCCTGTCACGAAGATGCGGTTGCCCTCCGTCTGTTGAAGGCTGACCGTGACGACGGGGCTCGGAACGAATTGGGCAAGCCGTTCGGCGATGGTCCGCGTGACTTCATCGATGGTCTTCCCCTTCGCCTCGACGTCGCCAACAAGCGGGAAGGAGATCCCGCCGTCAGGCCGAACCAGCACAGCCTGATCTAGTTCTTGCTCGCCCCAGATGCTAATGCGGATGATGTCACCTGGTTGGAGCCCGTAGCCGTCCGCCAACTCCGTCGCCAGCGCCATGGCCGAGCAGCCCAGCATGGTTGCAGCCAAAAGACCACGTGCGACTAAACCCGCCCGTGCCACGCAGCCTCGGCGAGGTGGGCGCGCAAGATAGGTTGGTGATGTTTCCATGGCAGGATGCTTGGTAGATGAATGAAGAGGTTCCGCGCCTGACCGACTGCGAGCCTCGTTCGAAGTTCCGACATCAAGATGTCAGGCGCACGAAAGATGCCTTGGCAGGATACCACAAACGCCGACCAGGAAAGCGACTTGGCGCCGCGCAGACGACGATCGGGCGCTTTAACCCGTCGGACGCGGCCATGTCGGGCGGGATACCAGTGGCAGACGCGGTGTCTGCGCACATAACCAAAGACTAAGCGCATCATCCCTTGCACCACCGTCTTGCCGGCTGGCTTTCGCGTCTTTGTGGCGCGGGGCGTGTCAGCGCCCGCTCCGCACCGCAGCAATCGTCAAGTAGCCCGCCTTAGCCTATTCGCGCCTATGTGCCGCGTAACCGCTAAGCGCACGCCGGGCGACTAGGGCGCAAACGATTGAGGCAATCCACCGCTCGGCGCAAACCCTCTTTGATTTTTATTCTCGGCTCCCGCCCGAGTTGTGTTCTTGCCAGCTGATATCAGGTTCCCGCTGAAGCAGATCATCCGCACGCAAAGGCCACGCCCGTCCCCGCAGACGTCGAGGCGTGACACCCGCGAGTCTGGACACAGCGAGTCGAAGCGGAGCGAATCCGCGCCTAGGGTCACTGAATGGGGGCAGGTCGATGGGGCGCGTTACAGCGACGAGATTCCGGTGACCGAAGACCTGCCGAAGGGGCAACGGGAGGCCGCCTGAACCGAGCACTCATCGAGGTCATGCGCCCCTATTGACGATGGCTCCTTAGCCTACCGTCCGTCGCTCGTCTGGCGACGCTGGCCTTCCTGATGCCGTTCGTCGACCGGTAGGTCGGGACCCAAGCGCACGAGCAGAAAAGCCCAGAACGGGCCGTCGCCGTTCGGCGACACCAAAAAAACCACACAGAACAGACTCCTGAAGCAATCGAGCAGAACGGAGCGTCACCTGCAAACGACAGGAAACCCCAGCCGCATCGTCATGGGGATACCTCGTCTGCCCATTTCCAGCACGACTGTCCAGTCGCTTTGCGCTGGTACTCCGCGGATCCGCCGGAGCGTGGCACGAAACATGCTAGAACCTCGCGACCTTAACCTTAAGATTATTTGGGAGTTGAATTGCAATTTAAATAGGGCATGGCTTCGTGGCAGACGAACTGCGTGATCCCCGCGACAGACGGTCAAGCCGTAAAGGGGACCCGGGATTCGAGACAGTCCCTTAAGCAGAGAGCAGCGAGGTGACAAGGGGTGAGGGTCAAACGCAAGCGTCACAGCAAGGACTGCGTCCACTCCAAGAGTCAATTTTCCCGCATATGAGCGGCCGCCAATGCATTCTTCGAACGACTATCCAGTACTCTATATGCATAAGCATCAGCTTATACGCTTGTTTTCAGGCGTTCTCGGCAAGGACTCAAACTTAGCGATGCGACTAAGTTCACAGCATCCTGTCGTGAAGACGCCTATCTTCTCCCTCGCTTGCTCCGAAAAAGGCAAAGCGTTCCGAAAGGGCGCGACGCAAAACCACTGGCCTAAGTCCCCGCTCTTCTTCTCGGGATACGGCAGCAGGGTTGCCGGCTCGCAGCGCCTATTGGTGCCAGCGTGGTCGGCTGTTGGCAACCAACAGGTGAACGAATCATGAAAATCCCCAGCATAAGAACTGCCTATCGGCGTCTCTACGGGAGGCGGCTTCTCATACCGCTCGCCGCCCTATTGGTGTCGACGCTCGCGCCGGCCGGCGCTGTCCAAGCGGCGACTGTGTCGCTCGCGTGGGACCGGGTCAACGACGCTCGCGTGGCCCTCTACGAATTGCGGTACGGCACGAACCAGAACACCTATCAGACCGGCGGATCGTTGGTCTCGAAAGCCGCAACTGCTGATGCGACCCAAACCGTTACAACCGCGAATCTAGACCCCGGAACCTATTTCTTCGCCGTCAGGGCCTGTGATTCGAACAAGGCGCTTTGTAGCGCGTTCTCGGAACCGGTGAGCAAAACCATCTCCACGGGGTCGTCAGACACCACGGCCCCGACGGTGACGGCCTTTACTGTACCTGCGACGGCGAGCACGCTGACCGTGCCGATCACCACGTTTACTGCGACAGACAACGTCGGGGTCACTGGGTACCTGGTGAACGAATCGCCCACCAAACCGGCAGCGACGGCCTCTGGTTGGACGACAACGAAGCCGGCGTCCTACACCTTCGCGAGCGCGGGTAGCAAGACGCTCTATGCCTGGGCAAAGGACGCCGCCGGTAACGTGTCGGCGAGTCGCAGTGCGGGGGTCACGATTACGATGGCGGCGGCCGGGTGCACGGGCGACACCCTATGGTCGGCAGCAACTACGCCCGCCGTGGCATCGGCTTCTGACACCAGCGCGATCGAGGTGGGCGTCAAATTCAGCGCGGCTTCCAGCGGCTATGTCTGCGGTGTGCGCTTCTACAAGGGCAGCCGCAACACCGGAACCCATGTCGGGCGCCTGTGGAGCAGCACCGGCACCAAGCTGGCCGAGGCGACCTTCACGAACGAGACGGCCTCGGGTTGGCAGCAAGTTAACTTCGCGACCCCGGTCGCGATCCAGGCCAACACCATCTATGTGGTGTCCTATCATGCACCCAACGGCGGCTACGCCCTCGATGAGGGCTACTTCTCCAGCCGCGGCGTAACGAATGGGCCCCTGACCGCACCACGCAGCAGCGCAGTCGGCGGCAACGGTGTCTATCGCCATGGCTCGGGCTTCCCCAATAGCGCCTATAACGACTCCAACGCCTGGGTCGAGCCAGTGTTTACGACGGCGTCGACGCCCCCTCCACCAACCGACACCACGGCCCCGACGGTGACGGCCTTTACTGTACCTGCGACGGCGAGCACGCTGACCGTGCCGATCACCACGTTTACTGCGACAGACAACGTCGGGGTCACTGGGTACCTGGTGAACGAATCGCCCACCAAACCGGCAGCGACGGCCTCTGGTTGGACGACAACGAAGCCGGCGTCCTACACCTTCGCGAGCGCGGGTAGCAAGACGCTCTATGCCTGGGCAAAGGACGCCGCCGGTAACGTGTCGGCGAGTCGCAGTGCGGGGGTCACGATTACGATGGCGGCGGCCGGGTGCACGGGCGACACCCTATGGTCGGCAGCAACTACGCCCGCCGTGGCATCGGCTTCTGACACCAGCGCGATCGAGGTGGGCGTCAAATTCAGCGCGGCTTCCAGCGGCTATGTCTGCGGTGTGCGCTTCTACAAGGGCAGCCGCAACACCGGAACCCATGTCGGGCGCCTGTGGAGCAGCACCGGCACCAAGCTGGCCGAGGCGACCTTCACGAACGAGACGGCCTCGGGTTGGCAGCAAGTTAACTTCGCGACCCCGGTCGCGATCCAGGCCAACACCATCTATGTGGTGTCCTATCATGCACCCAACGGCGGCTACGCCCTCGATGAGGGCTACTTCTCCAGCCGCGGCGTAACGAATGGGCCCCTGACCGCACCACGCAGCAGCGCAGTCGGCGGCAACGGTGTCTATCGCTATGGCTCGGGCTTCCCCAATAGCGCCTATAACGACTCCAACGCCTGGGTCGAGCCAGTGTTTACGACGGCGCCGCCAGCATCCACCAGTTTGGCGAAGTCGATGACGACGGCGACCCCCTTGGTCACCACTGCCGAACCTGACGGTGTTGAGGATACCGCCAGCTCGCCGCCCCTGCCGCTCAGTTCGCTGCCGATGGAGGTTGGCGAGATCCAGCTCGACAATGCCTGGCTGTGGGTCAGCTTCCAGGGCGAGTACACCGATCCGATCGTGATCGCCGGGCCACTCAGTGACTCTGATCCCGACCCGGTAGTGGTGCGCGTCCGCGACATCGGCCCGACGGGCTTCTGGGCGCGGGTCCAGAAGTGGGATCATCTGCTCGATGGCACGCACGCCCAGGGAACCCTCGGCTACCTGGTCATGGAGCGTGGCCGTCATCAGCTGCCAAGCGGCACTTGGGTCGAGGCGGGGCGCTTGGAGAGCGACATGACGAGCGCCTTCACGTCAATCTCTTTCGAGAGGCGCTTCGCCGAGGCGCCGGTGGTGCTGACGACGGTGACGAGCGAGAACGCGGGCGACGCGATCGCCGCGCGCGTTCGACGAATCACTCGGTGGCGCTTCGAGGTTGGCCTGATGGAGCAGGAGGGGAGCGCACAAGAACGCCTCGCCGAGCGCGTCGACTACATTGCCTGGGAGCCCGCCACCGGTGTCCTGGATGGTGTAGCCTTCGAGGTGGCACGCGCGGAGCAGGTCACCGACAGCGGCCTGACGCTATTCTATCAGTACCCCTTGGCCGCACCACCAATGCTCCTCGCTAACATGCAGACAGCCAACGAGAACGAGGCTGCCCACTTGCGTTGGCGCAACAAGGACCTCATGGCAGTCGATGTCTGGATCCAAAAGGAGCACGGCGCAGCGTATGCCGATGAGGCAGTCGGCTACGTCCTGTTCGGCGTCGCGGATCAGTAGCCGAATCGACGGGTAAGGTTAGATCGTGCGCACGGAGGACGCCACGATCTAACCGCGTGCGCAGGGATCGCTCTCGCGGCGCTTGGCATGAAGCCGCCCGCAGGTGATCACCTTAGAGCGAAATACAAAGCCGACTGCCAGATAACAGGCCCCGGTCGAGCGATTTCAAGCGAAGGTGAGGTTAATATGAGCCCCCGCCGTGAAAGTTAACGTAATGCCAAGAGACTGCCTCAACAACCGCTTCTCTCGCTGGGCATCGAATCGCACATGAGCGCTGCCTAGCGACTGCCACTCTTTCTTTACTCTTCCCGTCCAGGAGATCATGCCAGTGTTGAGACAAACTGTCCTCGCCGCCGCCTTACTTCTCGCCCTTGCCGGACCGTCTGCGGCTGCGCCACCGACTTTGCCCGCGGGCGACACCGGCATAGCCAGCCGTTACGTCGGCGACGTCAATATAACGAACGATCCCGCCGTCCTATTTTTCGATGGGTTCGATTCATACACATCAAACTCCCAGCTAACTAGCTCAGGCAATTGGAGCAACTTCTTTCAGAACAGCAATATTCTATTGGATACATCCCAATATGCAACTGGCGCCAAGTCGATTCGACTCAGGATGCCCAGCACTGGGTCTGAAGTATCTAATGCCATCGTCAAGACAATCAATCCGGGTCGCGATACGCTGTTTCTCCGCGCCTATACAAAATTCGCCCCAAATTACGCTGGAATAAATTCTGCGCATAACGGTTTAAGAATCAGCGCAAACTATACTGGACCGGGAACCAAGCCGAATGGCAGAAATTTTATGTTGGTTGAGCTTCAACAGGTAGACTACGGAGAAGGATCGCCGGGCAAGACACATATCTATGTGTACCATCCAGAACAGAAGGACAATTATGGTGAGAACTGGTATCCAAGCGGCCGCACGACCAATGGAGATGGGCCCGACGGAAAGTTCGGTCCACACTTCGTCGCGCGACCGGAGACAATACCCCCCCGTGGCCAGTGGATTTGTTTCGAGTTAATGGTTCAACTCAACACGGTCGGGCAGCGAGATGGGCGCGTTGCCGTGTGGCAGGATGGCACTCTCATCGCCGATTGGCAGAACATTCGGTTCCGTGATTCAACCAGCGTGAGACTCGATGAGATTCAACTGGAAAACGGTGGGCAAAGGTCAACTCAGATAAATGATAAATGGTATGACAATGTTGTCGTCGCGACGAGTTACATCGGCCCCATATCCATGCAGCCATCCCTGCCTGCACCGAAAAATCTTCGTATACAGTAAATCACCCGGTTCTCGCTTAGAAGCGGTGGTATCGCAAAAGAGTTGAAGCGGGTGCTTGTGGCGAGAATGTAAGTGCGCTCCACGGGAGCAATCTTAAGACGGAGGGGCTCCTCGGCGCCGTGCAACAACCATGTTTTGCCGCGACAGACCCAGCATGGCGACGAAATCGACTTAGATCGCTCTGGAGACACTTAGCGCCATAAGAAAAAACGCACACTATGTTGATACCCATAACATTACCCTCAAGTCTAGCAGTTTCGCCACATCAGGGGTTACGGCGCCGCCTGCCTACGATCTGTATGGCTGCCTAGTGCGGCCGATCAGGCGCCTGCGCCGCCTGGCGACCACGGGCAGGCGAGATGTGGGTAATGATATGGCTGATACCGACTGCAAAAGCACGGGCTCAACTTTCCACGCAGTGCACCCGGCGAACCTTGGTCATCAGCCTGCTTGGCAACCCTACGCAGCCGATCTCACATCCGATAGGCCGCCGGAGTGTGACGTTTGTCCCATATAAAAGCGCCGAGTGCACCTATGCTATTGACCGTGGAAACCCCGAAAGCCGGGGCGCTGTCTGCATCATGGCCCTGACGTCCCAAGGAAGGCCTTCTTCAGCTATCTGCAAGAGGAGAACCGCTTCATGTTCAGTCGGCGTGCACTCAACGTATCACAATCTATTTGCGAATCGCTTGCAGCGTCTCCGATTGGACAGCGAAGGCGATACAAGACGTAATTACCTGATGCTCAGCGACAACTCTGCGTACCGACGACTTCGTGTCACTTAAGCATCTATCGCTCGGATGCCCGCCGTCAGCGGCGTTCCACGCTACTTGGTCCGCGACTCTTACAACCGTATCCTTAGCACAGACACTCGAGAGAAACACGATGATCCACCAAAAACCCTTTCAACTCCTGCCTCTGGCTTTTCTTACTGCGATTGCATGCCTTCCTGAAGCATCGACTGGGGCGACGATAAACGCTTCGAGCTGCTCCCAGTCCCACGTCTCCGCAGCAATTTCTTCCGCCACGAATGGCGATACGGTATTAGTGCCGCAAGGCACATGCAGTTGGTCGGGACTTTCCATCTCCAAGCCTATTTACCTCAAGGGGGCGGGCGTTGGAAGAACAAATATTACGATTTCCGGAAATACCGTCACCAAGCAGTCAGGAGGCGTCATTCGTATCTCAGACTTTTCGTTTTCCAAGTCTGGAGGCGGCAACGCAAGCAAAGGTTTCTCAATCAATGGGTCGTGGAGAAACGCACAGCCTGTGATTTTCCAGAACAACGCCTTCACCATCAGCAACAGCGGCCTATTCTTCTTGGATGTTGCCGGCGGCGTGATTATAGCTGGCAATTCGTTTTCAGGTGGATGGGATGACTCTTTTATTCAACCAAAAGACTCCCGTGATACGGAAAACTCCTGGGGAACCGCGGATACCATGGGCACCAGGGATACTAACGGAATACTCAATCACTACATCGAGAACAACACCTTTCATGGGGGCACCAATCAAGGGATTGACGCAGACGATGCGACGCGCGTCGTTTATCGTTACAATACCCTCACTAACTCCTCATTTAACTCGCATGGTTATGCAAGCTCGTCGGTAGGTGTAAGGCATTGGGAAGTCTACAATAACATCTGGATCTATGATGGCCCGAAGGGCAGCCCTTCACAGGACGACCTATCTAATCAGGGATGGGCTATCTGGATTCGTGGCGGAACAGGGGTCATCTTTAATAATATCATTCCTGATATACGGAGTTCCTGGTGGGGTGACCGACAGGAATTTAGGTTCACCATCCGGGGAGCTGAAGATCACAGGCCGCAGGGCAGCTGCGCAAATGTTAGGTACCCTGTCCCAAGACAACTTGGCCAAGGGCATAACGGTTCAAGCTATGTGTTAGATCCAATCTACATATGGAGCAACACAGGCCCGACGGACGGACAGGTTGGCGGTTGGAATTGGGGCAATCCGTGCGGACTCACTTGGACTAACTTTTATTTGGAGAATCGCGACTTTTACCGTGGGATAGCCAAGCCCGGATATACTCCTTACCCTTACCCGCACCCGCTTACGCAGGCAGGACTAACGCCTTCCCCGACGGAAATTCCGGCTCCAATCATTAGGATACACGATTAATGGAATACGCCCTAGGGCCTTTCGGCGCGGCCCACCAATGGGATAGCCGGGTGACGGACGGGACCGTCACCTGGCTCCCCGACAATGCCATTAACCCGAATCCGTGACGTGAATGACGCAAGGGTGTGCGGTCGGCAGATCGCTATAGCGGAGTTCACTTCAGCGTGGCGAACAAGCTGCGAATGGAAGCGCCGCGGCGCCGAATTACTTCGCGAGACCGCTCGAACGTGAGAATCTGCCGGAACCAGCCAATAGAATACCGCGGCACCAAAGCGCGGAGGTGAATACACCGGCCGCGACCGGATTCATGGGCCAGCCAGTTGCGTGTAGAGGCGCCGAAACACGTTCACCACGGGGCAGCCGAAGGCGAGCTTGATCTGGCGGGCGGTGTAGATCAGCCGCGCGGCCCGGTACATCAGCTCCTGCATCAGGGTGCGCAGGCGCCGCCGCTTGGCGCGATGGCGCGGCGGGGCGTCTGGGCCGAGCAGGCCGTTCCGCCCGATCCAGCGCAGGATGTTGTAGGCGAGCAAGGCGCAGGCGAGGACCAGCGCGTTGGTGGCGAACTTGCCCGAGGGCCGGCGCTCGATGTCGAGATCGCTCTCGAACTCGCTGTGGAACTGCTCCGAGGTCCCATGATCGGCGTACAGGGCGATGATCGTCTCCTCCTCGTACTCCAGGCTCGTCCACCAGCCTTCGATCTCGATCTCGGGGACCAGCAGGCGCTGGCCGCGCTGGTCGATGGTACGCTTGGTGATCCGCATGACTCGTCGCAGGGAGCAGTCGTAACCGGCATGGGTCCGCGTCTCGCGCACCTCGGAGAGGGCGGCTCGCCTGCCCGGGCGGGGCTCGCTCCAGTCCCCGTGCACCTCGGCATCGGCCAGCCATTTCTCAGGGCTTTCCCGGCGCGGGTTCCATTTGATCAGGTAGTGGATCGGGGCGGCTTCCTCATCCTGCTCGTTGTGCGTCTCGACCACGGCGATGTTCTCGATGGCATCGTTGCCGCTGTCCAGACGCAGCAGCAACGGTGCTGCGCTCAACGGCCGGGCGGGCCCGATGACACGCTGGAGAAACTCAGGCGTGCCGTTCTGACAGTGTTGACTGCCCACACGCAGCTCCAGCTCCAGGCAGTAACCCTCCTGGCTCAGATAAGCGGCCATCGGAGCGTAGCCGTCCTCGCCCTTGTCGGTGCGCGAGACCCCTTCCTTCTTCGATTGGGAGTTGTCGAAGGGTGTGACATCGCAATCGAGCGGCACCAAGCTATTGTCCAGCGGCGTGATCCGCGCACCGCTGCGGCGCAGAAACGCGATCGCGGCCGCCTCCACCGCACCCCGGCAGGCTGCGGCATGGGCATCCATGCGCTGGCGCAGGATGGCCTCCGAGGGCACGCGATCCAACCCGATCGCTTCGCGAGAATAGGGGTCTTCCCGGAACCCCAGGATGGCCTCGAAGTCACTCTTGCCCAGACACAGCAGGGCGATATAGCTCAAGAGGATCGTCGCATGAGGCATCGCGGCGCAACGGCGAGACCGTGGCCGCATCGGCCTCGGATTCCGTGATCATGAAACGGCGCAACGCAGCACCTGCCGGGTGAGTCTAAGAATGCGCCGATTTTGCCTTCAGCCTGTTGTTCTGTAGCGCATTGTCTCTAATGGCAGGCCATTTGGCTCACGGAATCAGGTAAACGATAGTCCATGTGCCCCTGTTTGGTTCCAACTTGGCCGGGTTAGGATTTTGATAAATTCTTCAACGTACAAAGCGGAGATGCCTAAATGCAAAAGGCGCGACTGTTCCAATTCTTTACTATGAAGAACTTTCTCGAAGAAGAGCCCGATCAAAAGAGAATAAGAGAATTTCTTCTTTCTTTAGCGTATTTGGATAAAAAAACGTGGGAAAAGAACTCGAATCTAATTCCAGAGTATCATCGATTCAGAGTTTCCAATTTTTTCAGCCATATGCACATCTGTCCAGATTTGCAATTCTTGACGCTCAAGGATAGAAAACTTTCAGCGATTCTCTCGCTTCTTCGCGTCCAAGAATCTCGCTTACAGAAAATGTCCTCCTGGGAAGAAATCACCGAGGATGGGTCTTTTCTCTCTCACCATCCATATGGGGATTTTATTTTTGCCGCGCGGCTTTCCTTGGATCCTTCGGAAAGGACATTTTCACTTGCGCGCGCAATGATAAACATTCCTTTTCGGAAAACAGTCTCCGAAAATGGCGCCAGGGGAGCGTGTGTCGCCGTCGAAAATAATCACAGGGAAATTTCATTCTTTCAACGGCAAGGATTTGAAGTTATTCGCGTAGCACAACACTTTCTTCCTGGGGGCGGAAAAATTCCCGAAAATCCGCGAAGAGATGCTGTTATTATGGTAAGAAAAAGTCTGAATATGGTTTCATCTTGAATTCGTGATCTAAATGGCAACCGGTTGGATAAATATCGCGCCTAAACAGCGAGATAATGCTAGGATTTGGTCATTTTCTGACTCACGCAACGGGTGACAGGGCGCGACGGTTCGTCATGTTCTACTCGAAAATTCAGGTCTGCTTCAGCGTCTGAGCCCGTTGTTCGGACTTTCTCCGCATTTCGTCTGATGGGCGTTCGGATTGTGCGTGCTAGCCCCTATAATCTGGCAGTAGATCAAGTGCAATCGGGTATTGCCAACGTTCGGTCTAAGTGATTGTTCTGTATTTCTTGGTTCTGAGAGGGAAGTGTAGGGGCGGGAAGCGGTTCGGCTCCCTACGCCGGCGATTGCCTTGGCGCCCGAGGAGGCAACGGGTTACGAGGCTAGGTACCCGAATTTTCCTGGGGCCGGCACTGAAATTGCGCTGGAACGAACCGGGGGCTGGGAGACGAAGGGACACCGCAGGGTGCGAGGCCCGAGCCGCCAAGCGTTCGCGAGCCACTGGAGCCGAGGTTCGCATGGGGTGGTAGTCCGCAAGGGGCGCTCGTTGTTTCATGTACGAGAGGGCTGCCGAGGTCCGGCTCTTCGAATTCTGGTCGAGGAACGCCGACAGGCCTGTCAACGAGGAGTCGGAGCTTGACAGAGGTACGCTTGACACGCCTGGTGGTCTACCGACAATCGCCGCCTTACGGGTTGCCACGGGGACCAGTACTTTACCCGTTTCGGCATTCCTCCGCGGATTTGCGCCGCTGCCGAAATTAATACCTGGAGACTGGAGAATCGCTGTGCAGCGCACAACTGTTCAGATGCCCACATCGGAAATTGACCGCCAAAGCAATGAATCAATCGTTGACGAGGGGTTACACCTAGACAAGGGTGGCGGTGTCGAGGAGTTATCAGGCGAAGCGAGCTCAGGCTCCTCCGTCTACCCGACCCGCCATTGCGTCCTGGCCTGGTCGGGAAAGGTGAAGCCGCGTCTGCTGCCAAGAAGCCTATTTCTGGAGACGGCGAGACGTGAGCAGCTTCGAGCGATACGCACAAACGCCAAGGTTTGCATGGTACTCGTTTCTATCGACAAGGCCCTGCGCGAGTGCCCAGACGCCCTTTTTGAGTTGTCCGGAAGACTCCAGAATCATATCCGTGAGACGGATTTGCTCGGTTGGTATGCGCACAACCGGCTCGCACTCCTACTTCTAGACACTGATGAACATGCGGCGAGGGAGTGCATTGACCGAATTAAGTTGAAAGAGACGACGGAAGAGACTGGGCCGTCGCTCGAATTCCAGCTGCTATCTTATTCTGAATCGGCGTTCTCCTTGGGAGAATCGCCTTGGTCCAAGCTCGATCAGCCGCGATTCATCGATGCTGATCCGAAACTTGTGCCAAGGTCGCAGCTTCTTGTCAAGCGACTATTGGATCTATTCGGGTCATTGACCGCCATCCTTCTACTTTCGCCGGTCATGCTCACGACTGCCATAGTCATCAAGGCTACGTCGCGAGGGCCAGTTATTTTCCGGCAGGTTCGTCTCGGCAAAGATGGGAGACCCTTTACGTTCCTCAAGTTTCGCTCGATGAGAGCCGATGCTGACCAAAGCTTGCATCGTAAGCACGTGGAAGCCCTGATGGCTAAGGGTGAGAAGGATGAAGCGAGCTGTGAGAGGAAAGCCTGGTTCAAAATGGAGGCAGACCCCCGGATTACGCCTGTTGGGCGTTTCCTTCGAAAATCCAGCATCGACGAGCTGCCTCAACTGTTTAACGTTTTGAAAGGCGACATGAGCCTTGTGGGCCCACGTCCGCCTATCCCCTATGAGGTAGAAAGTTACAGCGCCTGGCATCTTAGGCGCATTCTGGAGGTGAAGCCTGGGATAACGGGGTTCTGGCAAGTCGAGGGCAGGGGTGCTGTTACCTTTGATGACATGGTCCGCCTCGATCTCCAATACGCTCGACATTGGACTCTGCTCACGGATATTCGGATTCTGCTCAAGACGGTTGTCGTCGTCCTGCAGCGGCGCGGAGCCGCCTGATGAAGAAACCTCGATACGCCAGATTGTCGTCGAGCGCGGCAACTGTGAGCGGCTGAGCCGCCCCCGCGAGCCGGTTCGCGATCGTCGTCTCTGCTTTCGATCATGCACCCGGCCATTTGGGCTGCCGGCTGCGTCTCTAGGTCAAATTGGCCCGACACCTCGCTCTTAGGTCTAAGGAGGGGCATCGCGAAGCATTCCTCGCGCGATCTTGGCCGGATCTAAGGATCGAGCGCTCGCCATTGATACACGATAACGGCTCGAGCGAGGCCCGCCTGGAGGGGCTGGTCGGGACGTAGTTGGCATGACCACCGAGCGCCGTGTCCCGGTTACCTGCACACGGCTGGCGTTCTGCTCTGGGCGCGGGGGAGGCGGACAATGGTCCCTGTCTCGGATCACGACACGAGACCACGATGGCTACGGCGAACACGGGGTGCGGCGCAGCCGCGCGGAATGGCAGGCCCTTCTTGAGCGCGCCGAGCGCAGCCGGCTGAGCACGGTGGCGTTTTGCGCGGCGGAGGGGATCAGCACCGCGAGCTTTTATCTGTGGCGCAAGCGACTGCGTGCGATGGTACCGGTGGCGTCGGACAATGGGTCATCGGCGACAGCGTTTCTCGATCTGGGTGTGTTGTCGGCGCCGCGCCCGGATGAACCGTCCTGGGATCTGGAACTGGATCTCGGCGCGGGTGTGGTGCTGCGCCTGAGGCGCGGGTGATGTTCTTTCCGGAAGGGCGCGTGCGGGCCTTCGTCCACGGCCGTCCGGTGGACATGCGCAAATCCTTCACTGGGTTGATCGCCTTGACGCAGCAGGCGCCGGTTCAGGATCCCCTGTCTGGGCACCGAAGAGTCGCGTGTCCCTCGTGATACCTCGCGGCGGCATCCTGCCGCCGCGAGGACTCGGTCCTTGGCGACGGCCTGTTGTGCCCGGGTTCGCCCTGCGGTCGCCGCCGTGCCCGACTCCCCGTTGGTCCGCCGGGCACGACTGCGCCCTCAAATGGCTTGACGGCGTGTGGGATGCGCTCTGCATGTTGCCTCCGCGGCTTCGGGACTCCCGCCAGTCCCCGTCGTCGAGATCGCCGGCGATGACGCAAAAGTCCGCTCCCTCGTCGATAGCGAGCGATACCAGATTGTCCAGGGCCTCGCGGGACGCGGACCAGATGCGCTCGACCGCGGCGCCCCCGGAGCGCGCCAACCTCTTGAGCGGACTGTCGAGGTGGATATGGGCGGTGTGGAGAAAGCGAAACGACGAAACGTTTTACGGGTGCTCAGGAAATGATTGGCATGGTGCCGGCGTAAGGGATCTCGCTGCCGAGCCTACCAGGACGTACTCATCGTGTGTCGCGCAGATCATGCTCGAAGGTGGCCCCAGCATCAGCGGCGGTGCGGTTCTTCCATATGAAGATGGGTTGGAGACCCTGCGGCGGGGAGCCAGGGCGCGCTATCATTGGCCTTTTTCACGGAGCCTACGCGATGCCTGAATCCTCGACCCTGCCAACCGATGCCCAGGAGCCGCGCATCGATCTTACCTTGAACGGGGCCGAGATCACCTTGCTCGGCACGGCCCATGTCTCGCGCGCGAGCGCGAACATGGTCCGCGCGTTGCTCGAGCAGGGACAATACGATGCGGTGGCCGTCGAACTGTGTCGAAGTCGCTACAATGCGCTGATGGATCCGGCTGCGTTGTCGCGGATGGATCTTTTCTCGGTGATCCGCGAGGGGCGGGTCTATATGGTCGTCGCGAGCCTCGCGCTGTCGGCCTATCAGCAGCGCCTCGCCGATCAATTCGGGATCGAACCGGGGGCCGAGCAACGGATGGCTGTGCGACTGGCGAAGGAACAGGACCTGTCGTTGCTGTTGATCGATCGCGAGGTCGGCGTCACCTTGCGCCGCTTATCCGGGAACATGGGCTGGTGGCGCCGCTACACGCTGTTCGTCGGGCTCTTGATCGCCATGGTCTCGCGCGAGCAGATCACCGAAGAGGAGATCGAGCGACTCAAGGAGGGGGACGTCCTGGAGACCACCTTCGCCGAGCTGGCCGAAGACCGCCAGGATCTCTATGTCCCATTGATCGAAGAGCGGGACCACTACATGGCGGCCAGGCTCCGTGCCGAAATCGCCGAGCACGGTTATCGGCGCGTGCTCGCGGTCGTCGGCGCCGGTCACCTGGAGGGCGTGGCGCGGCATCTGCGCGCGCCCGACGCGGCGCCCCCGGCCGAGTCCGTGCAGGCCCTGGAGCAGGTGCCGTCCCCGAGCCCGTGGCCGAGGCGGCTGCCATGGATCATCGTGCTCGTGATCCTCGCTGGTTTTACGATCGGTTTCATGCGCAATCCCAGTCTCGGCTGGGAGATGGTCATCGAATGGGTGCTGATCAATGGCACCTTGGCTGGGATTGGTGCCATCCTGGCGGGTGGCCACCCTGCGACCGCGGCCGCCAGCTTCTTCGCGGCCCCCTTGACGTCGCTGAACCCGACGATCGGGGTCGGCTTGGTGGCGGCAGGTGTCGAGTTGTCGTTGCGCCGCCCCAGCGTTGGGGATTTCAGTCGCCTGCGCTCGGAGGTCAGCCATTTCACCGGGTGGTGGCGCAATCGGGTATCGCGCGTCCTGCTGGTCTTCATGTTCGCGACGCTGGGATCGGCGATCGGGACCTGGGTCGCCGGCTTCCGCATCTTCGAGAAACTCGTGTAGCCGCATCGATTGGCGGCGCGCCGTTCGCCCTGGCCGGAACGCCGGGGCGATCCGGTCTCGTCGGCCATCATCGGGGCCTTCCAAAAACCGTTCCGGCACCCAAGCCCGACCAGGGGCCGTGGGTTTCCAGCGCGCATGCCTTTCGTCAAAAGGCCGGTTTCTCTGGCGCCTCGTCGAACATCTGGACGCTGCGCATGATCTCGTCGCGCGCTTCGTCGCGGCCTCCCCATCCCTGCACCCGGACCCATTTCCCCTCGTCGAGGTCCTTGTAGTGCTCGAAGAAGTGGGCGATCTGATCGAGCAGGTGGACCGGCATGTCGCGGAAACTCTCGACCTGGCGGTAGCCCTTGAACAGGCGATCGATCGGGAGTGCAAGGATCTTCGCGTCATCGCCCGACTCGTCCGTCATCTTGAGCACGCCGATCGGCCGACACTGGATCACCGAGCCCGGGATCAGCGGATAGGGCGTGACCACCATGACGTCGACCGGATCGCCATCGGGGGACAAGGTGTGCGGAACATAGCCGTAGTTGCAGGGGTAGTGCATCGCCGTCGACATGAAACGGTCGACGAACATCGCCCCGGTGGCCTTGTCCATCTCGTACTTGACCGGCTCGGAGTGGGACGGGATCTCGATGATCACGTTGATCTCGTTGGGGACATCGCGTCCCCGTGTAACTCGACTCAGGTCCATACAGGTCCTCGTTGCTTGGATGAGGAAGTAGGGTGGTCACGGCCCGGCATCGGGCGTCGACCTACCAAAAGGTAGGGGCGTCCCGCGCGATTCGGGACGCCCCTGGGTTGATGCGGTCCGTCATCGAATGTCGACGGACCGGTGACCGATGGTCAGATTACAGGGTAACGACCAGCGGTACGATCAGCAGGGCGACGATGTTGATGATCTTGATCAACGGGTTGATCGCCGGACCGGCGGTGTCCTTGTAGGGGTCGCCGACGGTATCACCGGTGACGGCCGCCTTGTGGGCCTCCGACCCTTTGCCGCCGAGATTGCCATCCTCGATGTACTTCTTCGCGTTGTCCCAGGCGCCGCCGCCGGCGGTCATCGAGATGGCGACGAAGAGACCGGTCACGATGGTCCCGATCAGCAGGCCGCCGAGGGCCTTGATGCCGGCGTCCGGACCCATCAGGAAGGCCATGCCGAAGGCGACGACGACTGGAGCGAGGACCGGCAGCAGCGACGGGATCACCATCTCCTTGATCGCGCCCTTCGTCAGCATGTCGACGGCCTTCGAGTAGTCGGGCTTCTGCGTACCGTCCATGATGCCGGGCATCTCGCGGAACTGCCGGCGCACCTCGGTGACGATGCCACCCGCGGCGCGGCCGACGGCCTCCATCGCCAGCGCAGCGAACAGGAACGGGATCAAGCCGCCGATGAAGAGGCCGATCAGCACCGCTGGATCGGACAGGTCGAACGAGACCAGCCGGCCGGCGGCATCGAGGCCATGGGTGTAGTCGGCGAATAGCACCAGTGCGGCGAGACCTGCCGAACCGATCGCGTAGCCCTTGGTGACCGCCTTGGTCGTATTGCCGACCGCGTCGAGCGGATCCGTGATGCCGCGGATCTTGTCGTCGAGGCCAGCCATCTCGGCGATGCCGCCGGCGTTGTCGGTGATCGGGCCGTAGGCGTCGAGCGCGACGATGATGCCGGTCATCGACAGCATCGCCGTGGCGGCGATCGCGATGCCGTAGAGGCCCGCGAGCTCGTAAGCGCCCCAGATCGCGGCACAGACCATCAGCACGGGTGCAGCGGTGGCCTTCATGCCGACGCCGATGCCGGCGATGATGTTGGTCGCGTGACCCGTTTGAGAGGCCTCGGCGATGTGGCGCACCGGGCGGAAATCGGTCGAGGTGTAGTATTCGGTGATGACGACCATCGCGGCGGTCAACACCAGACCGATCAGCGCGGCACCATAGACGCCCCACCGGCTGTATTCGGCACCGTCGATCAGCACGGTCGCCGGCAGGAACATCAAGGTGACCGGGATGAACAGGATCGCGGCCAGGCCGCCGGCGACGATCAAACCCTTGTACAGGGCCTTCATGATCTTCGTGTCGCCTTCTTCAAGCTTGACGAAGAAGGTCCCGACGATCGAGGCCAGGATCGAGACGCCGCCGAGCACGAGCGGGAACACGACCGCGTCGGTCGTTTGCAGCATCAGCCAGCCGAGCAGCATGGTCGCGACCACGGTCACGGCATAGGTCTCGAACAGGTCGGCCGCCATGCCGGCACAATCGCCGACATTGTCGCCGACGTTGTCGGCGATGACCGCCGGATTGCGTGGATCGTCCTCGGGGATCCCGGCCTCGACCTTGCCGACCAAGTCCGCGCCGACATCGGCGCCCTTCGTGAAGATGCCGCCGCCCAGTCGCGCGAAGATCGAGATCAGCGAGCCGCCGAACCCGAGGCCGATCAGCGCGTGCAGGATCGCCTTTTCTTCGACCCCCATCGCCGTCAGGAACGCATAGTAGCCGGCCACGCCGAGGAGGCCGAGGCCGACGACCAACAGCCCCGTGATCGCGCCACCCCGGAAGGCGACCTGCAACGCGGCGTTCAGACCGTCCTTGGCTGCCTCGGCGGTGCGGACGTTCGAACGCACCGAGATGTGCATGCCGATGTAGCCCGCTGCCCCGGAGAGGACTGCGCCGAGCACGAAGCCGATCGAGACCTCCCAGCCGAGCAAGAACCAGAGGATCACGGTCATCACCACACCGACCAGACCGATCGTCAGGTACTGGCGGTTGAGATAGGCCTGAGCGCCCTCTTGAATCGCTGCGGCGATCTCGCGCATGCGCGGGGTCCCGTCCGGCAAGGCCAGGATCCATTTGGTCGACCAGATGCCATACCCGATGGCCCCGAGGCCACAGAGCAAGGCAAAGAAAATACCGGCAAATGTCATCTATTCCACTCCTCTCCTGTCGTCGAACTTAAGGATGCCAGGTGGCATCGGGTAACAACGGGTGATCCACTGTCGGTACCGATCCAGGCCACGGGCAAACAGGGTACCTATCGGCCCTCAGGCCGGTCGGCGGGATCCCAGGGCAGGGTTCGGTCATTTCGGTCAGGGCCATCGCTCAGCGCGCCGCCCCAACGAAAACCGCCGGCCCAGGATCTGGTGGGCCGGCGGTGGGCTTTCACAACTCGAATGGCGTGTCGAGCTTCTTCGGGACCGGTGCGTTCTCGAGCGTCACATATTTCGGCAGGCCGTTCTCGAACGGGGGAAAATCCTCGCCCTGTATCAAGGGCAACAGATAGTCCTTGCAGACCGAGGTGATCCCGAATCCATCGGCCGAGATGAAGTCGCGCGGCATGAACTTCTCGACATTCGCGACCTCGGCCAGTGGCGCCTCGCCGATTTCCCACGCATAGGGCTGCTGACTGACCCGCCGGATCGTCGGCATGATCGCATTGTGACCCGCGAGCGCGAACTCGACGGCGGCCCGGCCGACCGCGTAGGCCTGCTCGACATCGGTGCGCGAGGCCAGATGCCGCGCGGCCCGTTGCAGGTAGTCGGCGACCGCCCAGTGGAACTTGTAACCGAGGGCCTCCTTGACCAGGTTCGCGACGACCGGCGCGGCACCACCGAGCTGGGCGTGACCGAAGGCGTCGCGGGTACCCTGTTCGGCCAGGAACCGGCCGTCGGGATGCTTGGCCCCCTCGGAGACCACGACAGTGCAGTAGTCATGCCGTTCGACCAGTTCCTTGACGCGGGCGAGGAAGCGCTGCTGATCGAACTCGATCTCCGGGAACAGGATCACGACCGGGATCCCGTGATCCTCGACCAGGCCCCCGGCGGCGGCGATCCAGCCGGCATGCCGGCCCATGACCTCGAGGACGAAGAGCTTGGTCGAGGTCTTGGCCATCGAGCGCACGTCGAACGAGGCTTCCAGCGTCGAGGTCGCGATGTACTTGGCGACCGAGCCGAACCCGGGGCAGTTGTCGGTGATCGGCAGGTCGTTATCGACGGTCTTGGGGACATGGATCGCCTGGATCGGGAAGCCCATGGCCTCGGAAAGCTGGGAGACCTTGTAACAGGTGTCGGCCGAATCGCCGCCGCCGTTGTAGAAGAAGTAGCCGATGTCGTGGGCCTTGAAGACCTCGATCAGTCGCTCGTACTCGCGGCGATTCGCCTCGAGGCTCTTCAATTTGTAGCGGCACGACCCGAAGGCCCCGGACGGCGTATGGCGGAGCGCCGCGATCGCGGCATCGGACTCCTGGCTCGTGTCGATCAGGTCCTCGGTCAAGGCGCCGATGATGCCGTGGCGTCCGGCGTAAACCTTGGCGATCTGGTCCGGGTGGCGGCGCGCCGTTTCGATCACACCGCAGGCCGAGGCGTTGATCACGGCCGTGACGCCGCCCGATTGCGCGTAAAAGGCGTTCTTCGCTGTCATAGTCATCCCCTCGCTTCGTCGTCTCTTCGGATTTTGTCCTTGTGCCCGCCCATCGCGCTCGGCTCGTCTCGCGGTTCAACTCGTCGCGGTGTCGCCGGCCGTTCGTTGCGGGCGTAAACGGAAGGGCGCGATAGCATAGGCCGTATCGGGTCTGGACTCAAAGCCGGCGTTGACGCGGACCATGGTTCATGGATCGGCGCCACGCCGACATCGGACCCGAAAGGCCGCATCAATCAAGCATCTCGTCGTCGACCTCGAAGGTCGACCGGGGCAGAATCTCCAGCATGAATTTTGTCTCTGCTCAGCATTGTGTCCGGGGCGCCGGCGATGTCCACCGATGGCCGTTGCCGGCGTTCATGGCTCGCAAGCAGGGAGCCCGGGTCTGTCAGGGCCGAGCCAGCGGTGGCAGCGCACCCCTGATGCCCAGGGCCGTGGCGCCGAGATGGTTCTTCACCGGCCCCAGCCGATCGGTCAGGCCAAGGCCCAGGCTGCGGGCGAAGGCGAGCCAAGCCTGATCGTTGCCGAAGAGCCGTTTCAGGCCATCGAACGCCAACAGCATCACCCAATTGTCGCCACGGCGGGCTCGCTCGTAACGGCGCAAGGTCGCGAACGAGCCGATATCCCGGCCGCGGTCGATGGCTCGATCGATCGCCGCCGCCAATTCCGCCGCATCGAGCAATCCGAGATTCAAACCCTGTCCGGCCAATGGGTGCACCGCATGAGCCGCATCGCCGACGAGGGCCAGTCGCGGTTGGCAGTAGTTCGTCGCGTGTTGCAGCCGCAGCGCGAAGGCCGTGCGCGGTCCGACGGCCAGGATCCGGCCGAGGCGGTGTTCGATGGCCTCGCCCAGGGCCTCGCAGAAGGCCTCGTCGGACAAAGCGAGCAAGGTCTGGGCGTAGCCCTCGACGGCCGACCAGACGATCGAGCAGCGGCCATCGGCGAGCGGCAGGAAGGCCACCGGCCCCGTCGGCAGGAAGCGTTGCCAGGCGGTCTCGGCATGCGGCCATTCGGTTCGTGCCGTGGTGACGATGGCGCGCTGATCATAGTCCCAACCCCGTGTCCCGATACCGGCGAATTCGCGTACACGCGAGTCGCGCCCGTCGGCGCCGACCACCAGGCGCGCCGCGATCTGGCGGCCGTCATGCAGGGTCACAAGGGCCGACTCCGCTCCCAGGGTCAGGTCCATGATCCGAGCCGGCGCGATCAGCGTGACTTCCGGGCAGTGCTCGAGGCGTTCCCAGAGCGCCGATTGTAGGATTCGATTCTCGACGATATGGCCCAGGTCCGGCTCTCCGAGGTCGGCGCTGTCGAACTGGATCCGCCCGCCGCCGATGGCGTCCCACACCTCCATGCGGCGATAAGGGCTGACGCCGAGCTCGGTGATCCGGCCCCAGACACCGAGTCGCGACAGGATGCGTTGGCTGGCGCGATTCAATGCGCAAACGCGCGGATCGCCGTGGTCGGCCGGCCCGTTGCGAACCGGTGGGCGCGCCTCGATCACGGCGATCGAGAGTCCACGGCCGGCGCAAGCGGCCGCCACGGCGGCGCCGACGAGACCGCCGCCGATCACGAGCAGGTCCTGGTGTGTCGTGGATTCACTCATCGGGGATCTCCAATCTCAGACCGCGGGCCAGCCGCGTCTGGCGCCCGTATCGCCCCATCAGGCGGCGTGCCAGCAGATGGCGCGGACCGGCGAATAGACCCAGACCGAGAAGTCCGAGGTCGCGCGCCAGGCGCAGCGGCGGCCAGGTGTGGATGAAATGACGGGCCAGGGCATCCGTGACGGCGGCGACCGCGGCATGGTCCGCGCGGCGCCAGTCACGATAGGATGCCAGCACCGACGCGCTGCCGGGATCCAGGCCGGCGCGGTTCGATGCGCTCAAGACCTCGGCCAAGGCCGCGACATCGCGCAACCCGAGATTGAGGCCTTGCCCGGCGACCGGATGCAGCGTGTGGGCGGCGTTGCCGATCAAGGCCGTGCGTGGGCCGGTCGGGTCGGGCGTCAGCATCAGTCGCAACGGATAAGCGAGGCGGCGCGACGGCTCGAGAAACCGCCCGAGCTTCAGGCCGAACCGATCTCGCAGCCGTGCGACGAAGGCCTCGTCCGAGAGGGATAGCAGCTCGGCGGTCTGCTCCTCGAGCGTGGTCCAGACCACCGAATAGCGGCCTCCCGACAGCGGCAGCAAGGCCAGTGGACCGGTCTCGGTGAAGCGTTCGAACGCGGTGCCGGGTTGCGGCCGCTCGGCGGTCACGGTCGCGATGACCGCGTCCTGGCCGTAGCGGTGTTCGCGGACCCGGATCCCGAGCCGTTGGCGAACCTTCGAGTCGCCGCCATCGGCCGCGACCAGCAAGCGGCCGCGCAACCGGACGAGGTCCTCGCCGGCGCGGACCACGAGGCTCGCCGATTCCGCGTCGATCTGGAACTCGCTCAGGCGAGCGGGGGCCAGCAGGGTCAGGTTGGTCTGTTCGGACAGGACCTCGTGGATGGCGATGCCGAGCAGACGCGCCGGGATGACGTAGCCGAGTGCCTCGACGGCCTCCTCGTCGGCTCGGATCCGGGTGATGCCGAAGCCGCCGGCCTGCGAGACCTGGACCTGGTGGATCGGTTCGGCGCCATCGGCGATCCGTGGCCATAGACCGATTCCGGCCAGAATGCGCTGGCTGGTCCACGACAGCGCGATCACCCGCTCATCGTAGCTCGGATGCCGATCGGTGCGCGGGGCGACCGCCTCGATGACGAGGGTCCGCAGGCCAGTGCGGCCCAGCGCGCAGGCGAGGCAGCCGCCGACCAGACCCCCTCCGACGATGGCCACATCATAGTCGCTGGACGTCATGCGCACGGTCTTGTCACCGTCTCGGTCGATGCCATGATCGATGTCCGTGTCATACCCGTGGATAAAGCCCCGGTTCAGGAACGGGTGCCGACCAGGGACTCGATCTCGGTCGGATCCTTGGGCGCATCGGCCGACAGGATCTCATGCCCTTCTTCGGTGATCGCGACATCGTCCTCGATCCGGATGCCGATGTTCCGGAAGGGCGCCGGCGCCGCGTCGTTGGCAGCGGCGATGTAGAGTCCCGGTTCGATCGTCAGCACCATGCCCGGTTCCAGTCGCCGCCATTTCCCGCGGACCTTGTAATCGCCGACATCATGCACGTCCATGCCGAGCCAGTGGCCGGTGCGATGCATGAAGAAGGGCTTGTACTTCTCCTCCTTGATCAGTCTCGCCACCGCTCGCGGTCCACCAGGCAGGATCCCGAGTTCCACCAGGCCGGCCGTCAGGGTTCGCACGGCGGCCTTGTGCGGGTCGTCCCAGCGGTTCCCCGGCACGGCCTTCGCGATCGCCGCCTGCTGAGCGGCCAGCACCAGCTCGTAGAGCGTCCGCTGGGCATCGCTGAAGCGGCCATTGACGGGGAAGGTCCGGGTGATGTCGGAGGCATAACCGGCCAGTTCGCATCCGGCATCGATCAGGACCAGGTCGCCGTCCCGGAGCCGGTGGCGGTTGTCGACATAATGGAGCACGCAGGCATTGGCGCCGCTGCCGACGATCGGCGGATAGGCCTGGGTACGGCCGCCGCGCAGCGCGCATTGGTGGACGAATTCGGACTCGAGTTGGTATTCCCAGAGCCCTGGTCGGCAGCGCTGCATGACGGCCCGGTGGGCAGCGGCCGAGATCCGCGCGGCCTTGTGCATCGTGCGTCGTTCCAGCGGGCTCTTGCGCAGACGCTGCTCGGCGAGCAGCCGATCGCTGGCGAGGAATTCGCTCGGCGCGATGACGCCGGCTCGGGCCTTGGTTTTCGCGGTGGCGACCCAGCCCATCAAGCGCCGGTCCAGATCCGGGTCGCGGCCGATCGGGAAGTAGACCCGTTCGCGTCCCTCGAGCAGGGTCGGCATCACCTTGTCGAGGTCGCCGATCGGATGGGCCTGGTCGGCGCGATACCTTTCCGTGGCGCCCGCGACGCCGGCACGCCGTCCGTCCCAGATCTCGCGGGCCGGGTCGCGGGGACGACAGAAGAGCACGAGGTCGCCATCGGGTCGAGCCGGCGCGAGGACCATCCATGCCTCGGGTTCCGGGAAGCCGGTCAGATAGAGAAAGTCGCTGTCCTGGCGAAACGGGAAATGGACATCGCGGCTGCGCGTCGTTTCGTTCGCGGCGGGCAGCACCAGAAGGGAGCGCGGCGGCATCATCCCCGCCAGACGGTCACGGCGACGGCGGTACTCGACGATCGTCATGTCTCGGTCCCGTGGCGACACTCGGTATAGAGCAGCAACGCCGCGATCCGCACGAATTCGGCCACATCGGCCAATGCCTGCTCCGGTTCCTCCCCGGCGTCGAGGTGATCGAGATCCAGATGGGTGACGGCGATCAGGTCGTCGAGCGCTTCGCGCGACGTCGGGGACAGCCGCTGGATCTCGACGCCGGCCAACCCGAGGCCGTAGACGAGGCCACGGCTCCAGTCGTAGACGGCCTCGACGCGCTCAGGCAGCGGACGATCGTCGGCTGGCCAAAGCGGGGACAGGGTACAATCCGGGTCGGTCAACTCCGCTTGGGTGCGTTCGGCGATCCCGATCAGCAGGTCGCGTGCCGTGGAATCCGGCTCGTCGTGGTTCCCGAGTACCTCCCCGAGCCACAGTCCGGCGGCATCGTCACGAGCCTCGTGCGGCTTGCGGCACAAGAGCCCGCATAGGGTCCCATGGGCCTCGGCCGCACTGATCGGGCGATCCGCCAAAAGCTCGGTCATCTGCTGATATTCGGACAGCGTCGTGATCTCCAACGGCGGGCATGTCATTGAAATGGCTAAGGCCGGTCCGTTTCGTCAAAACTGGATCATAGCACGGCGCCGGCGCGGATTGACCCGGGTCATGACCGCTCCTATAGTGCGATGATCCCCTCACGGAGGATAATTCGTGGCCTACCTCGACATCGACCGACTGGAGAAACAGGTGGACGAACTCATCGCGTGCTGTCGGCGGCTGCAGCAGGAGAATCAGATTTTGCTCGCTCGTCAGGAGTCTTTAGCGGCGGAGCGGGCCGAATTGATCGAGAAGAACGAACAGGCTCGGCAACGGATCGAGACTGCGCTCGCGCGCCTAAGAACAATGGAGGACACCCTATGAGCACCGAAACAGTCCCTGTCACGGTGCGGATTCTCGATAAGGAATACCACGTGGGTTGCCATCCCGACGAACAAGACGAGCTGTTCGCATCCGCCCGAATGCTCGATGAGCGGATGCGCGAGATCCGACGCTCGGGCCGGGTCGTCGGTACCGATCGCATCGCGGTGATGGCGGCTTTGAACATCGCCCACGAACTGGTTGTCCAGCGCAAGACCGAGAGCGGCGTCGAAGATGGCACCGCCAAGCGGCTGTTGATGATGCAGGAGCGGATCGAGGCCGCGCTGGCCGCGCGGGCAGAACTGGACGGCCGCAACGAAAGGGTATAGCCTAGGACCTGACATCCCCTGCGGTGCGCGATGAGGCCGGGGTATTTTCTTGAGCCTAATCTATGCCCTGGGGACCTGGAGACGAGGCCGTTGTGCAGACCCGCCAATCAGCGGGGAGCCTGAAGCCGCGTCGAGGGTTCCCACTTGAACCGACAGGTTCAAGAGCGATGGCCGGAGACGGCACAGGCGGGGGGTGTCGCCTTCCCGACTCGCCTGCCGTGCCTTCGAGCAGGCTGAGGCGCGCATTGCGTAATGCCCGGCAAGCCTTGACCAGATCCGAGCAGAGGGATCACGCGCGTCGGCTTGCCCGCCATCTAACGAAATCGGTCCGTTTTCGCCGCGCTCGGCGCGTCGCGCTCTATTGGCCGGCCGATGGGGAGATCGATCCGCGTCTGCTGATCGATCGCGATCGGGGTCGGCAGTGGTTTCTCCCGGTTTTGCGTCGCTATCCTCGAAAGACGTTGTTCTTCGCCCGGTGGCGTCCCGGGGAGCCATTGGTCCCCAACCGTTTCGGCATCCCGGAGCCGAAGAGGCAAGGATGTCGTCGCCGGATGGCCTTGTCGCTCGACTTGATCCTGGTGCCTCTGGTCGGCTTCGACGACGAGGGCCAGCGTCTCGGCATGGGCGGGGGCTTCTATGATCGGACCCTTGCCCGCCTCAGGCGCTGCCGCCACTGGCGACGGCCTTGCCTGATCGGTGCCGCCCACGCGTGCCAGCGGGTCACGCGCCTGCGATCCAGGCCCTGGGATGTCCGCTTGGCCGCTGTCATGACCGAAGAGGGCCCGCGTGGCCGCGATCGGATCTAGATGGCCACGGCTTCGGTGGCCTCGCGCGTCGTGGGCTGCCGATCGGGCATCGAGGGTCCGCGGCGCGCTGTCCGTCGGCGGGATTCGCTGACGGGGCAAGAAGCCCGGCTGCGCTGGGTGTGTCGATCGGAGCCCGTGTCATCGAGGCGCTGCCACCCGACCCGTGCCAGCACCGGCAAACAGGTGGTAGGCCGGATTGTCGGTCTCGTCCCAGAATGACACGCCGCACGTCGCCAATTGCTCGTGGATCGCCGGCCAATCGTCCGGCGGGGCTTGGATCCCCATCAGAACACGGCCGTAGGCGGCACCATGATTGCGGTAATGGAACAAACTGATGTTCCAGCGCCGGCCCAGTGCCGCCAGGAAATCGAGCAGGGCGCCGGGCCGTTCCGGAAACTCGAAGCGAATTAGCCGCTCGTCGGTCAGGTCCGGGGCGTGACCGCCAACCATGTAGCGGATATGCAGTTTCGCGGTTTCATTGTCGGTCATGTCGAGGACGGATAGACCTTTGGCCTCGAGGCGCGCGATCAGGTCGGTCCGCTCCCGGTCGCCGCCGCCGAGCTCGACGCCGACGAACACCTGTGCTCGGCGCGGGTCGGCATAGCGGTAATTGAACTCGGTGATCTGGCGTCGTCCAAGCGTGCGGCAGAAGCTGTAGAAACTGCCCGGGCGCTCCGGGATCTCGACCGCGAGCAGGGCCTCGCGACGTTCGCCGAGTTCGGCGCGTTCCGCGACATGACGCAACCGATCGAAATTGATGTTGGCGCCGCTCTCGATCGCGATCAGCGACGCATCGCGCAAGCCGTGTCGTTGCGCGTACCGCTTGAGACCGGCGACGGCCAGGGCGCCGGCGGGTTCGGCGATCCCGCGCGTGTCGTCGAAGATGTCCTTGATCGCGGCGCAGATCTCGTCGCTGTCGACGAGCACGACCTCATCGACGGTGCGCTGTGCGACGCGGAAGGTCTCGTCTCCGATCCGCCTGACCGCGACGCCGTCGGCGAAGAGCCCAACTTGCGCGAGCTCGATCGGCCGGCCGGCCGCCAGGGCCCGTTCCAGCGTCGGTGCCTCCGTGGGTTCGACGCCGATGACGCGAACGCTCGGCTGGACGTATTTGACGTAGGCGGCGATACCGGCGATCAGGCCTCCGCCGCCGACCGGGACGAAGATCGCATCTGGCGGGTCCGGGTGTTGCCGCAGGATCTCCATGCCGATCGTCCCCTGGCCGGCGATCACATCCGGGTCATCGAACGGGTGGATGAAGGTCAATGCCCGTTCGGCGGCGAGGATCTGGGCGTGACCATAGGCCTCGTCGTAGGAATCGCCATGCAACACGGCCTTCGCCCCCAGATTGCGCACCGCTTGGACCTTGATCATCGGTGTCGTGCGTGGCATCACGATGATCGCGGACAGCCCCAGGCGGCTAGCCCCAAGGGCGACGCCCTGCGCGTGATTGCCGGCCGAAGCGGCGATGACCCCGCGCGAGCGCGCGTCCGCATCGAGCTGGACCAGCTTGTTGTAGGCGCCGCGGAGCTTGAACGAGAAGATCGGTTGGAGATCCTCGCGTTTCAGGGAGACCTGGTTGCCGATGCGCCGCGACAACAGGGTCGCGCGGGTCAACGGGGTTTCGATGGCGACGTCATAGACCCGTGCCCGGAGGATGCGCTCGATGTACGAGAGCGGCATACTGAACCTCGCTCGCTGCTGGGAAGGCCCCCGATGGTAGGGGGAAAAGCCCGCCGTCGGCCAGCGGGATTCGGCCGCATGCCCCGGGTGGCGGACCGGGTCGATCCTGTCGGACCGGCGCCTGAACGCCGGGTGCCGTGGTAGGCGAGATGAACAAGGGCGAGACGATGGGAGGGACCATGGTGCTACGCGCCCGCCATTGGGTAGCCGGCTTGATCCTGTTGCCGGTGCTGCTGCTGGCCGTCGCGGTCGGTTACCTGGCGTGGATCGCGAAGATCGCCGAGCCACGCTACGACGGAGATGTCTGGCTCCCTGGCCTGACCGCGCCGGTGACGATTCGTTACGGTCCCCACGCGGTGCCGACCATCGAGGCCGACGACCTGGCCGATTTGCTGTTTGCGCAGGGTTATGCCGTGGCCAGCGAACGCATGTGGCAGATGGACCTGATGCGACGGCTCGCCGGCGGGCGACTAGCCGAGGTCATGGGTCCCGAGGCCCTGGCGGCCGACCGCCTGTTTCGAACCATCGGTCTCGGCGTGGCAGCCCGCGCTAGCCTGGCCGACCTTGATGAAGCCCATCGCCGGATGCTCGCGGACTACGCCCGGGGCGTGAACGCTTACCAGGAGCAGGCCCGCGGCCGGCTGCCGCTCGAATACCGGCTGGCGGGATTCGCCCCGGCGCCCTGGCGGCCCGAGGACAGCCTGGTGATCGGTGCCTACATGGCGTGGATCCTGTCGTTCAACGCCCGCGCCGAATTGACCTATTTGAACCTCGCCGCACGGCTTGGTAACGAGCGCGCGGCGGAACTCTTCCCGACCGATGAGGGGATCCGGGCACCCGCACCACACCCGGACTTGCCGCGTCTGGATCCCGATCTGGCCGGCGCGCTCGGTCAGACCATCGATCGACTGGCCCGGTTGCCTGCGCGTTTTGGCCTACCCATGCCCGGTGCCGCGAGCAATGGCTGGGCGTTGGCCGGGGAGCGAACCCGCGACGGCCAAGCGCTGCTCGCGAACGATCCGCATCTGGCTGCGTCGATGCCGGGGATCTGGTATCTGCTGGAGCTCGAATCGCCCGAGATCCATGTCGCCGGCGCCGCGTTGCCCGGCGTCCCGTTCGTCATGATCGGCCACAATGACGACCTGGCCTGGGGGTTCGCGACGACGATGGCCGATACGCAGGACCTGTTCCTCGAACGGGTCACCGCCGATGGTGCCCATGTCGAACGGCCCGATGGCCGGCCCGAAGCGATACGGGAACGGATCGAGCGGATCCCGGTGGCCGGTTGGGATGCCCCTGATGAACTGATCGTGCGGTCGACCTCTCATGGCGTGATCCTCAACCCGGTGCTGGGCGCCGGGACCGGCACCGCGATGGACCTGCCCGCGGTCGACACCGGGTTCCTGCTGACCCTGCGCTGGACGACCGATGTGCCGGACCGGGCCTTCGCCGGACTCCAGCGTCTGAACATGGCCACCAGTCTCGCCGATGCGCGCGCGGCGATCCTGGATTTTCGCCATGTGTCGCAGACGCTGCTGCTGGCCCATCGGGATGGCGGCATCGGTTGGCAGGTCAGCGGTCGATTGCCGGTGCGCAAGACCGGCGACGGCGTCTTTCCATCCCCGGGCTGGGCCGCGGGCGTGGGGTGGGGCAGCTATGTCCCGCCTGACGAGAACCCCGGCGGCATCGGCCCGCCGGATCAGGTCCTGATCGCCGCCAATCATCGCATCGGGACGCTCGATGACTCGGGTCGGGTCGGACGTGTCTGGATGGCCCCGTATCGAGCGCAGCGCATCGCCGAGCTGCTTGCGACCGACCGGCCTCTCGGCGCCGAAGATCTGGTCGCGATGCAGTTCGACCGAGTCGCGATCGAGGCGCGCCGCTATCACCAGGCGCTCGCACGGCTGGTTCCGGACTTGCAGCGGCTCGATCCGACGGCCGCGGTGATCGCCGAACGGCTGCTTGCCTGGGATGGCGAGATGAACCCGGCCAGTCCTGAGGCGGCGCTCGCGGTGCTGTTGGAGCCGGCCCTGTATCGCGCGCTGTTCGGCCCGGCGCTCGGTGACGAGCTGACCACTCAGCTGATGGCGCTGAGCACCAGCTCCTATAGCCCATTGCTGGAGGCGGTGCGCAGCGGGCGATCGAGTTTCTGGGACGACGGCGGCGGCCAGGTCGCCGTCTGGACCCGCGCGCTGCGCATTGCCGCCGAGGAGGCGGCCGGCCGGCGGCTGGATCAGGTCCGGACCCTGAGCTTCCCGCACGCGTTCGACCGGATCCCTTGGATCGGGCGCCTGTTCAGCGTCGGGCCGATCGGGCTCGGCGGCGGCAGCCAGACCGTCAATGTCGCCAAGGCCGCGCCGCACGATCCGGGGCGGATCCTCTTCATCCCGTCGCTGCGCGTCGTCTATACCCCGGGCGACTGGGGCCGGACGCGCGGGTCGATGCCGCTTGGACAATCCGGGCACCGGCTGTCGCGCTATCGCACCGATCAGCTCGACGACTGGCTGTCTGGGCGGACCTACCCGTGGCCTTGGCATGGCCCCGCGCCGGAGCAGACGATCGGCACCGCGAGGCTGCATCCGCGCGACTGACCGAAGCGATCCGATTTGATGGCGCATCCCAATTGTGCGATGTTGGCTGTTGGTGACCGGTGTCGAACCGGTTTCACGGTTTCGGTCGCTGCTGGCCTACCCTTGAACGAACGCATCCCCTACCCGTGGCTTTGGTATTGATTGGGCTGTTGCTGGTGCCGCTCGGATGGGCCGCCGCGGCGACTGGCGACGAAACGAGCATCGCGCTTCCGCACGATGCCACCCGGCTTTACCGCAATCTCGATTGGTCCTTTTGCGGTCCGCGTCCGGCCGGGCTCGGGCCAGCACCGGCGCCGCTGGTGCTCGACGAACCCCTGTTGGTCGTCGATGCCGACGACGCCCAGTACGACCAGGACACGGAGCGGGTCACCTTGCGCGGCCGGATCGAGGCCGAGCGCGGCGACCAGCGCCTCGAGTCCGATATCCTGGTTTACGACCGGCGCACCGGCGAGATGACGGCGGCTGGCCGCACCTTCGTCGAGCAGACCGGTCTGCGTCTCGTCGGCGATCGTGCGCGTTGGAATCTCGATCGCCAAGAAGGTCGGCTGGCGGATGCGCAGTACCGTTTCAGCGGTGACCTCAATGCCCGCGGGACCGCGGTCGAGGCGGAGGTCGTGGCCCCGCGACTGAGCCGGTATCGGGACATCACCTATACCACCTGTCCGCCGGGTTACAGCGACTGGTCGCTGATCGCGCGAACGCTGACGATCGACCAGGAGGCCGGGGTCGGCACGGCCCGTCATGCCCGGTTGCGGGTTGGTCCCTGGCCGGTCTTGTACACGCCTTATCTGCGCTTCCCGATCGACGGCCGGCGTCACAGCGGTTTTCTGGTGCCGACGATCGGCAACTCGACGACGACCGGTTTCGATGTGACCACGCCCTATTATTTCAACATCGCGCCGGCGATGGACGCGACCCTGTCGCCGCGCTATATGTCGCGTCGCGGACTGATGCTAGGCGGCGAGTGGCGGTTCCTGACGCGCCGTCAGAGCGGTGAGATCTACGGCGAGTGGCTGCCCCGCGATCAGGGCACGCGCGACAAAGGATCGCGTGGTCTGATCCAGATCAGTCACCAGAGCGCGCCAGGTCGGCGCTGGCGCACCGATCTGGACCTGAACCAGGTCTCCGATGCCCGCTACCTCGAGGATTTCGGCAATCGGCTCGATGTCACCAGTGTGCGCAATATCGAGCGCCGTGGTGATCTTCTCTACATCGGCGATGGTTGGCGCCTGCTCACGCGGCTACAGGCCTTCCAGACCGTCGATGACGGACTCCCGGCCGCGGACCGGCCCTACGGACGATTGCCGCAGTGGCTGCTCGATCTCGATACCTGGCGCCATCCGAGCGGATTCGAGGTGGGCGGGGACCTCGAATACGTTTACTTCGCCCATGACGATCGGGAACAGGGTCATCGGGTCGCGCTGGCCCCGTTCATGCGCTATCCGCTGCGGCGCGGTTATGGCCACCTGATCCCGCAGGCGCGTCTCTTCGGCGCGGGCTACAGCCTGTCGGCACCGCGCGAGCCCGGTGCGTCGACGAGCCCCGGTTACCTGGTGCCGAGGTTCAGCCTCGACGGGCAACTCAACTTCGAGCGGACCCTGCAATGGTTCGGCGCACCGGCCCTGCAGACCCTCGAGCCGCGGCTCTTCTACCTCTATTCCCCCTACCACGATCAGGATGACATCCCGCTGTTCGACACGACCGAACTGAGTTTCGGTTTTTCGAACCTGTTCCGCGAGAATCGCTTCACCGGGCGCGATCGGATCGGCGACGCGAACCAGTTGACCCTGGGTCTCACGTCACGCACGCTGGACGACCGGGACGGCGACGAGCGCCTGCGGGTCAGTCTCGGCCAGATCCTGTATTTCGATCAGCCGCAGGTCCGGCTGACGGAGACCACGCGGGGGCCACGGACGTCGGCGATCGCCGGCGAGCTGGCGGCGCGCCTCTGGGCGAACTGGACGGCCCGTGCCAGCGTCCAATGGGATCCGAATCCGGCCGCCGATGGCGCGCAATGGGAGAAGCGGGTCGTGCAGCTCCAGTATCAGGACGCCCACGACCGGGTGCTCAATCTCGGCTACCGCTTCGATCTCGGCACCAGCCCCGATACCAGATACGAGGATGCCGACCTGGGTATTCGCTGGCCGGTCGCCGGCGGGGTCGAGGTCGTCGGCCGCTGGTTGTACTCGTTGCTGCATGAGGAAACGATGGAGGCCTTGGCCGGTATCGAGTTCGGGCGCTGTTGCTGGCGTGTGCGACTGGTCGGGCATCGTTTCAAGAATGCCCCCGAGCGGCCCGCGACCAGCAGTATCATGCTTCAATTCGAGCTGGCTGGGCTTGGCCAACTCGGGCATCCGATCGATCAATTCCTCGAACGGGAGATCTATGGTTATCGCAGTGATTGAAAACGGCCGGAATCGGTGGCGCCGCCGGTGGCTGGCCCTGGTTCTGGTCCTGATCGGCCTGTGGTCGTCGGTGGCGGCTGGCCCGCTCGATGCGATCGTCGCGATCGTCAACGACGATGTGATCGTCGCCAGCGAATTGCGCAGCGAGATCGATCTCGTTGTGCCCCAGATGCAGCAACGCGGCACCCCGATCCCGCCGCGGGATGCGCTCGAGCGCCAGGTCCTCGACCGTCTGATCCTGAACCGGCTGCAGTGGCAGCGGGCGGAGGAGATCGGTCTCAAGGTCGATGACGCGATGTTGCAACAGGCGTTGGTCAACATCGCGACGCGCAACGGCCTGACGCTCGAGGAGCTCCGCGAGGCCTTGGAGGCGAGCGGTATGCGCTTCGACGACTTTCGCGAGGATACGCGCCGGCAGATCCTGACGTCGAACCTCCAGGCGCAGGAGGTCGTCCGCAACATCCAGGTGACCGATCAAGAGGTCGACCGCTTCCTCGAGCGCGAGGCGAGCCGCCTGATCGAACGGACCGCGGTCCGTTTGCAGCACATCCTGATCGCTGTCTCCGAGGGGGCACCCGCGGCCGAGGTCGAGCAGGCCAGGACGCGGGCGCAGGGCCTGGTCGCTCAGTTGCGCGGCGGCGCGGATTTCGCGCGGGTGGCGGCGACCCATTCCGACGGTCGTCAAGCCCTCGAAGGTGGCGACCTCGGGTGGTTCGAGATGGCCGCGGTGCCGAGCCTGGCGGCCGAGTTGGCGTTCACCCTAGCCGTCGGTGAGATCAGCGATCCACTGCGCAGCCCGAGCGGCTTTCACGTCATCCGGCTCGCCGACATCCGCGGCGATACGCCGCAGAGCGTGACGCAGACGCAGGCCCGCCATATCCTGATCCGCACCAGCGAGTTGGTCGCCGACAGCGATGCCCAGCGGCGACTCGAACAGTTGCGGCTGCGCATCGTCGGCGGCGAGGACTTTGCGGCCCTGGCCCGCGCCCACTCCGACGACGCCGGCTCGGCGCTGCGCGGAGGCGATCTCGGATGGGTGAGCCCCGGTGACACGGTGCCCGAATTCGAGACTCAGCTGGATGCTTTGGCGCCGAACCAGGTGAGCGAACCCTTCCGCTCGCCATTCGGCTGGCACATCGTTCAGGTCCTCGACCGACGTGATCGCGACACGACCGACGAGGTCATGCGTCAGAAGGCCCGCGACGCGATCCGCGAACGCAAGGCCAACGAGGAGATCGAGCTCTGGCTTCAGCGGCTGCGGGCCGAGGCCTATGTCGAGATTCGGCTCGGGCGCGACGACAGCTAGCGGGTCGAGGGTGTCTAGCTCGGTCGAATCGGCCCGATTCGGCGACGCACCTGGAACGCGACCTCGAGGGCCTTTAGGCCGACACGGCCGTCAACGAGCGGGGCGCGGCCGTCGTGAACACAGGCGATGAAGGCCGCGAGCTCTTCGTCGAGCGGCTTGACCGGCTCGATCGCGAGGCGCTGGCGCACGATCTCCGGGCGCTCGCTCCCGGCGACCGGTCGTGTCTCGGCGATGTCGAGTCGTTGCTCGATGAAGTCGAGCGATAGATACATCTGCGGCTGGAAGACGCGGATGCGGCGCATCGTGCGATCGGAGACGCGGCTGGCGACGACGTTCGCGACGGTGCCGTTGGTAAACGTCAGGCGTGCATTGGCGATGTCGATGTGATCGGTCAGGACCGGCGTGCCGACCGCGGCGACATCACCGAGCTCGGCGCCGACCAGAGCTAGGATGATGTCGATGTCGTGGATCATCAGATCCGAGACGACGTCGACGTCGGTCCCGCGGTCGACGAAGCCGCCCATGCGATGGGCCTCGATGTATCTCGGCGCGGTAATCCGTTCGGCAAGCGCCATGACACCGGCGTTGAAACGCTCCAGGTGCCCGATCTGAAGGATCGCCTGATGGGCGTCGGCGAGCGCCACCAGTTCCGCGCCCTCGTCGAGGGTCGCCGCGATCGGCTTTTCGAGCAACACATGAATGCCGCGGCGCAGCAAGGGCGCGGCGACCGCGCGATGCGCCGAGGTCGGGACGACGACGCTCACCGCGTCGACCCGCGACAGCAGTGGGCCGATCTCGGCGTAGGCGTCGCAGCCGGCCTCGTCGGCGACGGCACGGGCGCGCGCCGGGTCCGTGTCGACGACCCCGACCAGTTCGACGTCCGGTCGGCGCGCATAGATCAGCGCGTGAAAGCGCCCCAGATAGCCGACGCCGATGACAGCGACGCGTACCGGGGCGGGTCCGGCTCGCATGCTCAGGTCGGTGGCTCTGGTCATCGAGGGGCGATCCTTGTCGTCCATCAGCCGTCGATCGGCGATTCGGCCAGCAGGGTCCGCAAGTGCTTGGCGAAGGACGCATCGAGGGCACCATGGTGCAGGTGCACCTGGTAAGCCAGCGTGACGACCACCCCGACGGCCACGAGGATGAGCAACAGTCTGAAGGGATCGCGTTGGCGGCGGTGTCTGGGTGTCATCGCTGGTTCGGGGTTCACGCCCCGCGGGGATGCCGAGGCCGATATTATCCCGCATTTGCCGCCTTGTGTCTGCCGAGGTTCACGATCGTTGCCGCGAAGGTTCACGAGGCGGCGCGCCCAAGCCTGCTGGACAAGGACTTTTGGTACCATCCCGCGATGCCATCAAGCCGCGAACCGGAGCCTAGCCATGAGCCGTGCCGATCCACACCACCACCTGATCAAGGTCAGCGTCCGCAGTGACTATCTGTCGGAGCAGTCGTTGCCCGCCGCCGATCGTTATGCCTTTGCCTACACGGTGACGATCGAGAACCTGGGTCGGCAGGCGGCACGGCTGCTCGATCGGCATTGGGTGATCACCGATGGCCATGGCCGCGTCCAGGAGGTGCGTGGCGAAGGAGTCGTCGGTGAGCAGCCGCGGATCGCACCCGGCGAGTCCTATCGTTACACCAGTGGGGCCGTCATCGCGACTCCGGTCGGCAGCATGCAGGGCAGCTACGGGATGATCGCCGACGATGGGACGCGATTCGAGGCACCGATCCCCCCGTTTCTGCTTGGCCATCCGGGTCGATTGCACTGACATGGCGGCTGGTGGCTTGCATTCCGAGTCGCCACCCTCAGGCTCCTGATCGTGGCGTGTTTGGCGAGCTCGTCCGTCGTATCGAACCGATCGACTCGGCGTCGTCCTTTCGGACTGTCCTCCGACACCGCCGCCATCCGCTGGCCGTAGCCTTGGCCCGGCGGTCGATGGGGTGGACACTGGGCCCACCGAAATCCGCTCGCTTCCAACCCGTTCAGCTACTATGGCGACCTACGCGATTGGCGATATCCAGGGCTGCTACGACGATTTGAGACGTCTGCTCGACCGGCTCGATTTCGATCCGGCGTGCGACAAGCTCTGGTGTGCCGGCGATCTGGTGAACCGGGGGCCGGATTCCCTGCGCGTGCTGCGCTTCATCCGCAGTCTCGGCGATCGCGCCATCGTGGTGCTGGGCAACCATGATCTGCACCTGCTCGCGCTGGCCGCCGGATGTGCCCGATCGGGTCAGGATGGCGGCAGCCTGACCGAGATCCTGACGGCCCCGGATCGCGACGAACTGCTCGATTGGTTGCGCCATCGGCCCTTGATGCATCACTCCCGGCGCAAGGGCTTTGCGATGATCCATGCCGGGTTGCCGCCGCAATGGGATTTGACGCAGGCGCTGGCTTGCGCGCGGGAGGTCGAGTCGCTGCTGCGCGGGCCGGATCACCGCGCGGGCCTCGCCGCGATGTATGGCGACGAGCCACGGCGCTGGTCCGACGAGCTCACCGGATTCGAGCGCCTGCGCTTTAGCATCAACTGTTTCACGCGTCTTCGGTATTGCGCGGCCGATGGGACCTTGGCGCTGTCCGAGAAGGGGCCGGTCGGCACGCAACCGCCGGCCTTGTGGCCCTGGTTCGAGGTCCCTGGCCGCCGGACCCGACACGACCGGATCCTGTGCGGGCATTGGTCGACGCTCGGCTATCGCGCCGGCGACAACGTCTGGTCGCTCGACACCGGCTGCCTGTGGGGCGGCCACCTGACCGCGGTTCGCGTGCGCCGCAAGCGACCCCTCGTGCCGGTCCATCTCGATTGCCCCGGACACGTCACCCCGCGCCATCAGTGACCGGGGTGCCTGTCGCAAGCCTGTCTCGCGATGGCTGCCCTGGCCGGGTGCGTGGTCAGGCCCTGGCGTGCGCGTTGGGCGGGCGGCGCGGGAAGCGTCGTTCCAGTGGGTATGGGAAGACGTCTTCGAGCTGGCGGTCGTGGATCGCTTGCTGCCGAGCTTGCCACCAGGCCGGGTCGAGCAGATCCCGGTGGAACTCGAGGAAGATCGCGCGAATCTGCGGATCGGTCAGTAGGAAGGTCGCGAATTCCTCCGGGAAGACATCGTTCGGGCCGGCCGTGTACCAGGGCTCATCGGCGAACTCCATCTCCGGGTAGGGTGGCGGCGGGATCGCGCGGAATCGGCATTCGGTCAGATAGCAGAGCTCGTCGTAATCGTAGAAGACGACCCGGCCTTGGCGCGTCATACCGAAGTTCTTGAACAGAAAATCGCCGGGGAAGATGTTCGCGGCCGCCAGTTGCCGAATCGCATCCCCGTATTCGCGGATCGCGTGGCGCAGTTCATCGTCGTCGGCCTCCTGCAGGTAGAGGTTCAAGGGCGATAGCCGACGTTCGATGTACAGGTGTTTGACGATCAGTTGATCGCCGTCGATCTCGATGCTGCCGGCGCAATCCTCGGTCAGCATCTCGAGCAGATCCGGTGAGAAGCGCGCGAGCGGGAAGGCGACATGCGAATACTCCCAGGAGTCGGCCATGCGCCCGACGCGATCGTGCAACTGGACCAGCCGATACTTGGCCTTGACGGTGTCGCGGGTCAGTTCCTTCGGCGGTGGGAAACGGTCCTTGATGACCTTGAACACGAACGGGAACGAAGGCAGCGTGAAGACGTCCATGACCAGGCCGCGGATGCCCGGCGCGACGACGAACTCATCGCTCGAATACAAGAGGTGTTTCAGGAAGTTGCGATAGAATTCCGCCTTGCCGAACTTTTGCAGGCCGATCGCGGTGTAGAGCTCGGCCTTGCCCTTGCGCGGCATCAGCGGCAGCAGGAAGTCGACGATCGCCGCCGGGACCTCGGTGTCGACCATGAAATAGGCCCGCGAGAAGCTGAAGAGATCGGTGATCTCGTCGTCGCCGCTCAGCAGACAATCGACGAACAATCCACCCTCTTCGTCGTTCAGGATCGCGATCGCGAACGGGATCCGGTCAGTGCCGTTGATCGCCTTGCCGATGATGTAGGCGGCCTTGTTGCGAAAGAACGGCGAAGACAATACCGCGAGCTGGAAGTTCTGGTGGCGCGCCCGCTTCGGCGGAAAACGCTCGCGGATCGCGCGCAGCAGGTTGCGCCGATCCAGTCGCCGGTTGCGCAACGGCAGTGCGAAGCCGATGTCGGCGAGCGCGCGATCGATGACCCGGCTGAAGCCATCCCGTCCCGGGTAGTAGGGACGGAAGATGGGTACCTCGGCCTCGAGGTGTTCGGTCGAGATCAGCGGCCAGATGAAGATGTTGCTGTTGTTGTAGTAGCGACGGTCGAACAGCCGGCAGAACACGGAATTGTAGAAGGTCTCGGCCAGCTCCGGCTGGTGGTGCTGCGGCAGCAGACGCAAGTATTCGATCTTGACTTGGCGCCACAGGTGGTCGTTCGGGTCGCGCAGCCGGAATTCGCGCCGCAGCACCGCGATGGACTCCTGGACGCGACGGTCGTAGAAGTCGATGCGGGCGCGGGCCGCGGACTGGACACTCGGCCAGTCGGCATCCTCGAACCGCTGCGCGGCGCCGGCGGTGATCTCGCGGAACAGCCGGTAGTGCCGTTCGAATCCATCGAGGATCGCCTCGGCGATCCCTTTGGCCTCGAGCCATGTCATCATGTCAATCTCGTCATCGACTGGGCCGGACGCCGTCGCGACCGGTCGTTGCAATCCTGAACCGGCGCCACGATCTCCCGGGCAACGTCAAGGGAGATCCGCATCATGAGCAGTCCACCCCTCGTCTCGCCCAGCATCGACCCCGACGAAGTCGCCTACTTCGAGCGCCTGGCTCATCGTTGGTGGGACACCGAAGGCCCCTTCTGGCCGCTGCACCGGCTCAATGCCTTTCGGGTCGAGTATATCCGCGAACGGCTGTGCCGCCACTTCGGGCGCGATGTGCGCGGCGAGCGCCCGCTGGCCGGGCTGCGTCTGCTCGATATCGGTTGCGGTGGCGGTATCCTCAGCGAATCCCTGGCCCGCCTCGGCGCCGATGTCGTCGGCAGCGAGGTCGCCGCGAAGAACGTTCGCATCGCCAGTGTCCACGCCGAGTGGAGCGGTCTGGCGATCGACTACCGCCTGACCACGGCCGCCGATTTGGCCAAGGCCGGCGAGACCTTCGACGCCGTGCTCAACATGGAGGTCGTCGAACACGTCGACCATCTCCCGGAGTTCCTGGCCGACTGTGGTCGGCTGGTCCGGCCCGGCGGTGTCATGGTCGTGGCGACCATCAATCGCACGCCCCTTGCCTGGCTGACCGCGATCGTCGGGGCCGAATACATCCTGCGCTGGCTGCCGAAAGGGACCCACCATTATCGAAAGCTCGTCAAGCCGCGCGAGCTGATCGCCGGACTCGGCGCCGGCTTCATCGAACGCGATCGCGTGGGTGTCCGCGTGAACCCGCTGAATCGCCGTTTCAGCCATACCCAGCTACTTAGCGTCAACTATATGATGCTGTTCGAGAAAGTCCCGGAGACCGCGGATATCCTGGCCAGCTGAACCCTCAAGCTGTCGCGTGGCTGTTGGCCAGATAGGCCGCCGACTGCATCTCGGCAAGGCGACTCAACAGGCGTTGCTCGGGGAATCGATCGAGGCCGCCAGCGTAGAGCCGGGCGAGCGGCACCGCGGCCGATAGAATCAGCCTGATCCGTCGGTCGTAGAAGGTGTCGACCAGGTGCAGGAAGCGCCGCGCCGCGGCCTCGTGGCGCGGGCCCAGCTCCGGGACGCCGGAGACGATCACCGTGTGGAAGACCTCGGCGATCTCGATGTAGTCCGCGGTGCCCCGGCCGGTCCCGCAGAGGGTCTCGAAGTCGAACCAGGCCAGGTCTCGCGCAAGTCGTCGAACTGGGATCTCGCGGCCATGCACCGACAGGGTCCTTTCGGACGTCTCGTGGCCGCCCGAGAGTTGCCTGAACCAGTTCTCCAGCACGGCCTCGGTGGCGTCGCCGCCGCTCACCAAATAGATGTCGGTCTGGCTCAGCGCGCGCAGCCGATAGTCGGTATCCCCGCCGAGTTCGATGACCTCTGTGTGACGCTCGAGGAGCGCGATCGCCGGCTCGAAGCGCGTCCGCTGCAAGCCATCGCGATAGAGCTCGCGCGGTGGTGTATTGGCCGTCGTGACGAGTGTGACGCCGCGGGCGAAGAGCGCGCGCAGCAGGCCGGCGAGGATCATCGCGTCGGCGATGTCGTTGACGAGAAACTCGTCGAGGCACAAGACCCGCGTCGAGCGCCGCCACTGGTCGGCCACGACCTCCAAGGGGTCCGGCTGTTTGGGGAGGCGTGCCAGCGCCTCATGGACCTCCCCCATGAAGTGATGGAAGTGCAACCGCCGCGTGTCGGCCACTGGAAGGGCCTCGACGAACCAGTCCATCAGATAGGTCTTGCCGCGTCCGACGGCTCCCCAGAGGTAGAGACCGGTGACCGGCGTCGCTGGGCTGCTTGGCCAAAACCCGAGCCAACCGGTCCGCTGGCGTCGAGCCGGTGTCGCGATCAGCCGCGCGTGCAAAGCCCGAAATCGCTCCGCGACCTCGCGCTGTGCGGCGTCGAAAGGGACCAGGCCGGGTGTCGAGCCCTTCGATCGGGTCACGGTGATAGCCTCCTCGTTTCGGCAGACGGCCACTGTACGGAACTGGCCTTTCATCGTCCATGCCCAGCGGTCAGGTTGGGACCGACGCCAATCGGCTCCAAGTCGCGGCCGACCCTCGAAGGGTCCTGGTCGTGTGGCGGTCCGAAACGGCCGAGATTTGACACATTTGGACGCACCTGGGCCGTTGCCTCGTCGGCCGTTATTCCAACGGATTGAATGACAAGTTATTTCGTGGATGGCCTGGAACCTGCTTCAGTGAAAGGCAACCGGATCGGACGATCGACAAAGGCCGAACGGCACGGGCCTCGCCGAGACCCGATGGCCGTCCGTCCGTGACGGGACGATCCTATCAGGGCATGGCCGACCCCTCCGCCGAAGTACGCACGGTTCCTCCTCGCGAAAGCGCTTGGCCCCCGTGACCGCTGGGTCACAGGGGCCTTCTTTTTTCTTGGTGCCGACGCCGCGCCTTGCTCTCGGGTGCGATCGACGCACCGCGCTGACCGAAAAACCCATTTGCGACGGGTATAGAATAGGACTCGTGCCCGGGTTCGGATCCATGTCCGCCTTCCGGGTCGCCAACGCCCCCCTGTCTCGGAGACGCGATCCCATGCCGGACGACCTATACCAATGTTCCCTCGACTATCACCGTCTCCCGAAACCGGGGAAGCTGGAGATCCGTGCGACAAAACCGCTCGCGAATCAGCGTGATCTGGCGCTGGCTTACTCCCCGGGTGTCGCCGCGGCCTGCCGCGAGATCGTCAAGGACCCGGGAACGGCCAGGGATTACACCTTGCGCGGCAATCTGGTCGCCGTGATCACGAATGGGACCGCCGTGCTTGGGCTCGGGCCGATCGGGGCACTGGCCGCGAAGCCGGTCATGGAGGGCAAGGCGGTCCTGTTCAAGCAGTTCGCGGATATCGACGTCTTCGACATCGAGATCGACGAGCGCGATCCGGAGCGGTTCGTCGAGACGGTCGCGCGGCTCGAGCCGAGTTTCGGCGCGATCAATCTCGAGGATATCAAGGCGCCGGACTGCTTCATCATCGAGCAGGCGCTGAAGGAGCGCCTCGGGATTCCGGTGTTGCACGACGATCAGCACGGCACCGCCATCGTCGTCGGCGCAGCCGTGCTCAATGGTCTGCGCGTTGTCGGCAAGGACATCGCGAAGGTTCGGCTGGTGACCGCGGGGGCCGGGGCCGCAGCGCTCGCCTGTTTGAACCTGCTGGTCGAGCTCGGGATGGCGCGCGATCAGATCACGGTGACCGACATCGCCGGGGTCGTCTACGAGGGTCGCAGCGAGGAGATGGATGGTTACAAGGCCCGCTTCGCTCGCGCCACGGATCAGCGCACCCTGGCCGAGGCCCTCGACGGGGCGGACATCTTCCTGGGGCTGTCGGCGGGTGGCGTGCTCGCGCCCGAGTGGCTTGAACGGATGGCTCCGCGACCGCTGGTCCTGGCGCTCGCCAATCCGGTCCCGGAGATCATGCCGGATCTGGCCAAGGCCGCGCGGCCCGATGCGATCATCGCCACCGGGCGAACCGATTTTCCAAACCAGGTCAACAATGTCCTGTGCTTTCCGTTCATCTTTCGTGGGGCGCTCGATTGCGGGGCCACGGAGATCAATGGCGCGATGAAGATCGCCTGCGTGCGCGCAATCGCCGAGCTGGCTCAGGCCGAGACCTCGGATATCGTGCGATCTGCCTACGGTGGACAGAACCTGCGCTTCGGTCCCGATTACCTGATTCCGAAGCCGTTCGACCCGCGTCTGATGGAATACTTGGCGCCGGCCGTCGCCCGGGCGGCGATGGAATCCGGCGTCGCGACCCGCCCGATCCCGGATCTGTCGGCCTATCGGCAGAGTCTGCAGAACCGGATCTTCCGCACCGGCCTGACGATGAAGCCGGTGTTCGATCTGGCTCGGGAGCGGGTGCGGCGCGTGGTCTTTGCCGAGGGCGACAAGCATCGGGTCCTCGAGGCCGCGCAGCAGGCCGTGATGCAGGGTATCGCGCGGCCGATCCTGATCGGCCGGCCGCGGGTCATCGACGAGCGGATCTCCGAGCTGGGGCTCAAGTTGCGCCCGGGCATCGACGTGGATGTGTTGGATCCGTCCGACAACCCGCGTTTCGACGAGCATTGCGCGACCTTCTTCGGGAGCGTGAAGCGGCGCGGCTACACCCCGGCCGAGGCGCGCCAGATGGTCCGTGGCGAGGCCACGGTCCTGGCCGCGACGCTGTTGCGAACCGGCGAGGCCGACGCGATGATCTGCGGCATCGTCGGCCGCTACCTGCGGCATCTGCGCCATGTCGAGGAGATCATCGGCAAGGCCCCTGGTGTCAAGCGGCTGACCTCGATGAACGCGGTGGTGATGCACACCGGGACCCTGTTCATCGCCGACACCTATGTCCAGGAGGATCCAAGCGCCGAGGACCTGGCCGAGATCGCGCGATTGTGCGCGCAGCAGGTACGGCGGTTCGGGATCGAGCCCAAGGTGGCCCTGCTATCGCATTCCAACTTCGGCAGCCACGATACCCCGTCGGCAGCGAAGATGCGCGAGGCCCTGTATCTGTTGCGCGGGTTGGAGCCGGAGCTCGAGGTCGAAGGCGAGATGCACGCGAACCTGGCGTTCGAGGAGGCCCTGCGCTTGGCCCGTTTCCCGGATTCGCGGCTGACCGGACGGGCCAACCTGTTGATCATGCCGAATCAGGATGCGGCGAACATCGCCTTCAACCTGTTGCAGGTCCTCGGCGAGGGGACCGTGATCGGACCGATCCTGCTCGGGCCAGCCAAACCGGTGCATATCGTGACCCCGAGCGCCGGGGTGCGCGCCTTGCTCAACATGACGGCGTTGGCCGCGGTACAGGTCCGCGACGGCGGCTGAGCGGCGGCCCGACCCTGGGTTTGCCGTGGGTACCGGGGGGATTCCGTGGGGAACCGGCACGGCGGCCGTGTTCCCCCCCGGGTTCGACGGTCGGCCTAGACCGACGCGGGTGCTTCGCTCAGCGCTTCGCGCGGAACAGGTCGGCGACGGCGGTCAACAACAGACCGAGGAGCGCGGCGCCGATGATGATGGTCTGTTCAGGACTCGAAAAGCCCTCGGCTAGGCTGATGTCGATCCGGCTGGTGTCGAGCAGGCCCTGGCTCAGCAGGCCGGCGCCGACCAGATAGAGGCCGAAGAAGAACATCCGCGCGTCGTGGTGCAATCCGGCCAGCAGGCACCCGAGGCCGAGCACGTAGACCAGCAGCCGCCAGGAGCCGTCGACGTCGAGCGCCAGGTGGCCGTCATGGAGCAACAGCAGGTACAGGACCAGGATCAAGGCGCCCCAATGCAGCAGGGACTTGATCAGATAGCCGAGCCGTCCGCCGACGCCGCGACGGCTGCGGCTCCAGCCGGCCAGGATCGCGACGACGGCCACGATCCCGACCAACACCTGCCACAGAGGCTGGGTGGCCCCAGCGTCGGTGTTCATGAAGAGCAGGCCGCCGGCGGCCAGCGCATAGAGGATGGCGAAGGCCACCCATTCCCAGAATCGCCCGCCAAGGCCGCGCGCGGGTGCCGCAGCGGCTGCCGGTTGGGTGGCGGTCGAGTCGCTGGACCCCGTCGTTTTCATCGTCGATTCACTCGATTCGGACACGAATAACCCCCTCTTTGTTGATGGATAAGGAGCCTTGCTCGGCATACCGACCTTTGGAACAGGTCCACCTCGTCATGCCAGGACGGGAGAATGATTCGGACGGCCGCTTTCCAGGCACGCCGCTTCGCGGCTCGGCCCAACTCGGTTCACAGGCAGCCGGCCGATGCTTCGCGTTGACGCCGCGCTGGGCCAAACAGATGCTTGCCGGGCTGTCAGGGCATTCTCGATCCCGAAGCGTGACGGGGGGTCGGTGGTCGCGCCCCACACCGAACCAGCCGACGGTACGCGCCCGTATCTTAACCCTGCCTCGCCGCCGGCGCACGGTCGATGGGGATCGGCACCGCGCGCATGCGCGGTGCTCGCGACGAGGCCGGCGGCGTTGGTTCCAATCGTTCGCTGTGCTCCGACCCTCGTCGAGAGGGCGAGGCAACATCCGGCGCGTTACCCGTGGCGCGTCACCCGAAACGCCCTGGGTGCACGGGTCGCTTGCCTCGGCTGTCGTCTTCGGTCGCGCCGATTCCGGGATTTGCTCGCCGATGAGCCTCAGTCCGTCGGTGGGCCAATCAAAGTCGTTGGCGACTGTTATTACCGGATCTAGGAAGGTTATACTGAGCAACTTGTTTTATGCCAAGGCTAGCTGCAAGGCCCCCTGAATGGGACTCAGTTCGTCGTAGCTTATGGACACGGACACGGATGATGGCGCGCGCCAGGATCCTGGTAGGTGGCTTCGGTGAAGGCGGCACCGAGGACCGGGTCGGGCCTTTCGGGCCGCCGACGTCGATGAGCCCGAGCCCCTTGTCTCGGTGCTTGATCCTGCTGGTCGTGATGGGGCTGTCGTCGGCTCTGGCGGCCGATCTCGACGCGGCGAATCCAGGGTCCGCTTCGCCTTTTTCCTTCAGCGGCTTCGGCACGGTCGGCGGTCCGCTCACGGCCCCGGACGAGGCGACCTTCATCCGGGATCGCGCGCAGCCGGACGGCGCGCGCGGCGCTCAACCCGCGTTCGAGGTGGATTCCCGACTCGGCGTGCAGATCGGCTGGCGACCGCGCGATGACCTCGAAGGCGCGCTGCAACTGGTCGCTCGCTATCGCTACGATGGTACCTATCGTCCGGAAGTCACCTGGGCCTTCGCTAAGTACGCCTTGGATCCGGACACGGTCCTACGGGTTGGGCGCCTCGGCTACGACGTCTATCCGCTATCGGATTCGCGCGACGTCGGCTATTCGTATCTGTGGGTTCGCCCGCCGGTCGATTATTTCGGTCAGGTCCACTACACGCATTTCGACGGGTTGGATCTGACGATCGCGCGCGCGCTCGGCGATGGCGTCCTCAAGGCCAAAGGCTACTTGGGGTGGCTGAACGAGACGATCCCAGCGCCGTTCCGATCCGAGTACCGGATGCGCGGCAGCACCCTGCTGGGCGGCTATCTCGATTATCAGGATGTCCACTGGCAGTACCGTGTCGGTCTCGGGACCATGAGGTTGGCTCAGGACCTTCCCGGATACCAGGCGTTGGCCGGGGCGCTGCGCGACACGGGTGACGCCGGGGCCATCGCGCTGGCCGACGAACTGAAAGCGGCCGGCCGGCAGTTTCATTTCGTGACGGCCGGCGTGGCCTACGACCGGGGGCCTTTTCAGAGCCAACTCCAGGTTCGCCACATCGACAGCGAGTCGCGGGCCTACCTGGACAATACGGCCGGGTACTGGTCGACCGGTTACCGCCTCGGGTCCTGGACCCCCTATCTGGTCGCTTCTCGGATCCGATCCGACCGCCCCGCATCCACGACCGGCCTGCCGGTCGGGCCGCCGTTCGCGGCGCTCGCGAGCGGGGTCGATCTGGCATTCCGGACCACGCAGATCGATCAGGATACGCTGTCGTTGGGTGCCCGCTTCGATCTCGCGCACAGTGCCGCGCTCAAGTTTCAGATCGACTGGATAGAGAGCCGCACCAATCCCTCGCTCATGTGGTACGACACCGAGCCCGGCTGGAATGGGCGAGCTCGGGTCGTGAGCCTGGTTTTGGATTTCGTCTTCTAGCCTGGCGGGCCGACCATGCAGCGACTCCCGCCATCATTGGTTTCAACGCGATGTTCCTCGGGTCATCTACCGCGGTCGTGGATCCTGTTGGTTGTCGTCCTGTCGTGGCTATTCGGGTTGAGCGTGCCCTCGACCGCGGTGGGCCGCGACCTGGTCGTCATCGTCCACCCGGCGAGCACGATCGAAGAGCTGGGCCGGGCGGAGCTGATCCATCTGTTCCTGGGCCGTCAGCGGCGCCTGCCCGGGGGGCAGCGGGCTTTGGTCATCGATCTGGTCGGTCCGGGCGACGAAAAGCGCCTCTTCTATGCCCGCCTGGTCGGTAAGGACCTGGCCGAGATCCAGTCCTACTGGGCCCGGCTGGTTTTCACCGGGCGCGGGTCGGCCCCGTGGCAGGCCGAGAGCGTCGACGAACTATTGGACCTGGTTCACAGTAATCCGGGGGCCATCGGCTATCTTGACGAGGCCAACGTCGATCACCGGGCCAGGGTCGTCTTCCGGCTGACGCCCTGACCCCCTCCGAGGCCTCCGATGCCCAGCATGATGGTGCGCAGCCTGGTCACCCGTCACACCCTGTGGCTCCTGCTCTTGCTCGCAGCGCTTGGCGCCTTCTATGTCTGGATGGGCTATACGTTGGGGATGCAGCGGGAGACGGAGCAGACCCAGGCGCAGCTCAGCGAGCTCATGGACACCGTCGAGCCATCGGTGGCGATCGCCTGCTTCATCGAGGATCCGCAGTTGGCCGGCGAGGTCGCGCAGGGACTCCTTGGCAATCGAATCGTCCAGGGGGTGTTCATCGATGCCGCTGCCAAGCCGTTGGCGTCGGCCACCGATGGTCCAGCCGCGGCGTTGGATTCGTCGAGGGTCCTGACCCGCCAGATCCGCTCACCCTTCGATCCAGCCGAGGTGGTGGGTGAGATCCGGCTGATCCCCGATCAGCGCGAGATCGCCAAACGGGTTGCCCAGGCGTCCTGGTTCGTCGGCCTCCTGATGCTGTTTCAGGTCCTGGCGATCGGAATCGCAACGGCGCTGCTCGCCTATGTGCTCGTCACCCGTCCCTTGCGGCAAGTGGCCGTGCGACTCCATGGCCTTCAGCCCGAGCGCGGGGCACAACTCGACCCCCCTCGGGGTCACGAGGCCGACGAGATCGGCGAGCTGGTCCGGTATATCAATGGGTTGCTCGGACGCATGGTCGCGCACATCGACGAGGAGCGGCGATTGCGGCAGGAGCTCGAGATCGATGAGCGCATGTACCGTTCGATCTTCGAGCATGCCGAGACTGGCATCTTCCTGATCAATGGATCCGGCGAGCTGTTATCCCACAATCCGAGCTTCATGAAGATCCTCGAGGAGGCGGCCCCGACGGCCGGCGAGCGATCCTTGCACCTCGCCGGCCTGTTCGACGGGGACTTGACCCGGGTCAAGGCGTTGACCGCGTTGTGCCGACAAGAGAATCGTTCGATCCATCAGGACCTTCGTGTGGCCATTCCGCGCGGCCTCCGTCAGCAGGAAAGGTGGATTCACCTGACCCTGACCCCGATCGGCGACCGCCTGTTCCAGGGTATCGTCAATGACATCACGGAACGCAAGCGGGTCGAGCTCGAGGCGCTCGAAGCGGCAAAGACGGATTCGCTGACCGGCTTGCTGAACCGGATGGGGTTCGTGGCCCAGATGCGGGACAGGTTCCGGCACGGCTTGCCGGACCCCTGTTGGTCGGTGGCCCTGATGCTGATCGACCTGGATCTGTTCAAACAGATCAATGATTCGCTGGGGCACGATGCCGGCGATCGGGCGCTGATCGACATCGCGCAACTCCTGAAACGGTTGGTTCGGCGCTCGGATCTCGTCGGTCGGCTCGGCGGCGATGAATTCGTGATCCTGCTCGAACAGACCGATCGGTCCGACGTGATCGAGGGCATCGCCCAAAAGATCGTCGAAGCCGGAACGCGACCCTTGTACGTCGGCGACGGGCGCACGGCACGGATCGGTTTCAGCATCGGGATCGCCGTCGGCGGGTCGGAAACGGCGACGCCCGAGCGACTCTTCAAGCAGGCTGATGAAGCGATGTACCGTGCGAAACGCGCGGGCGGGAACAGCTTCCAGTTCTACGAGGCGGTCGAACAGGACGACTCGCGGCTAGGCACCGCGACCTGTCGCGAACGCGAGCAGGTCGTGACTCTGGCTCAGGCACGCGCGTTCGATGCCGGCATCGAGCACCCGGCGCCACCGGCGTGGGATCGCATCGAGGCCGTAGAGGGCACCGGCGATCATGCCCAGGATCGCACCGGTGGTGTCGGCGTCGCCACCCCGGTTGACGACGTCGATCAGCGCTGATTCGAAGTCCGCGGTCGCGAACAACGCCTGGAATACCGCGATCAGCGTCTCGACCAGGTAGCCCCCGGGATTCTCCATCCGCCGCCGATCGAACGCGTAGCGTCGGTCCTCGGCGACCAGTTCGTTGGCCAGGTCGCGCAGCGCGGCACGGTCGCCGCCGAGCAGGGCCGTCTGCACCATGCGGATCACGCACAGGGTGCCGAGATCGGCGAGCGCGCTGTGGTGCGTGACGTGGGCTTGGCGCCGGTTCGCCTCGGCGACCTCGGCCAGGGGCGCGCCGAGCGTCGCCAGCGCGATCGGCAAGCAGCGCATGCAGGCCCCGTTTCCGGCATCGTAGTCGTTCGGCGGAACCTCGGTGGCGCCGGTGCGGCGATACAGCGCGATGCCGCGTCGCACCGTGTGGCCGATATCGATCGGCTTGCTGCGCATCCAGTCGCTGAAGGCCTCGGCGATCGCCTGTGGCTCTACGGCACCGCGCTCGAGGATCGTGCGGCCGAGCGCGAGGCTCATCTCGGTGTCGTCGGTGACCCGGCCCTTGCGCAGCCTGAGCCAGCCGCCGCCGACGATATCCCGGTGCTCGCCATGGACCTCGCGGATCTCCCGCGGGGTCATGAATTCGACGGTCGCCCCGAGCGCATCGCCGATCGCGAGCCCCAGGTAAGCGGCCGCGGCGCGGTCACCGAGCCGGGTCGCCGGTTGGGCGCTGCCGAGATCACTCCTCGGGTCCAAAACAAACATGATGATCACCGCAGGCGTCGCAGGACGGGGCGCGACAGACGCGCAGCCCCTCCGTTTCGCACAATTGCTTGTAGAGAAAGCGTTTCCACTTCATGTCGCGGACATTGCGCGCGGCGAGGGCCGGGAAATTGCGCTGCATCAGCTCGCTGAGATCGGCGCGCGACCAGAGTCCGAGGTCCTGCCACAGGTGATCGTCACCGAGGCAGGCGACCGCGACGATCCGGGCCAACCCGACCTCGGTTGGGGATACGCCGGCGCGGTGCGCGAGCAGCAGGTGCACCAAATCCTCGACCTCGTCGTCGCGGCCGGGCGGCGGAGGCCGCCCCGGGTTCGGGACGCGGCCGAGTCGCGTGGTCGGAAAGAGTTCGGTCAGCATCTCCCGCAAGGTCGCCGGGGTCAGCCCGAGCCAGTCCGGCAGCGCGCCGCCGCCGGTGGCCCAGGTGGCATAGAGGCTAGCCACGACATGATGGTTGCCATCGCCTGCGGCCGCCGCCATCAGATACGCATAGAGACGCTCGGCCTCGTCTTCGCGCCGTATCGCGGCCGCCGCCACGTCAATACTCCACGAGGACGTCTTCGTCGCGGACGATCATCTGACAGGCCAGGCGCCATTCGCTCGGCATGTCGTCGACTGCCAGTCGATCGATGTCGTCGGCGGTGAGCTTGCCGAGTTCACGCAGGACCGTTTTCTCCTTGTCGGTCAGGTGATAGCCCATCCGGTCCTTCTTGTCGACGCTGGTCACGCGGACCACGCAATGGCCGCATTCGCCGTCCTGGCAGTCGAACTGGACCGGCACCTGGTTGGTCTTGGCCAGCTTCAGCAGGGTCTCGGTGTGGCTGCCGGCCACGGCATACACGGTCTTGTCCTTGTGGGCCGGGTTCGAAAAGGTCACGAGTGCCATTGATGTCTCCGATAGGGTTGTCTTGTGGTGGATGATTCGATCCGGCATCAGGCCGGTTTGACGCGGCAATCGCCGAGGATCTGGGCCTGACAGGCCAGCCGGTCATGACGGCCGGCCATGTTCTCGCGCAGGACTTTCTCCTCCAGTACCGAGGGTTCGGTCAGATTGTTCCAGCCCTCGAGCACGTGCATCATGCAGGTGCCGCAGTCGCCCTCGCGACAGCCATAGAGGATGCCGGCACCGATCTTCTCGGAGATCTCGATCACGCGGGTGCCGGCGGGGACGTTGACGGTCTGTGCGATGTCGTCGAAGGTGATCTTGGCCTTGGCCACGGTGTGCTCTCCTGTTCAGGTTGATGTGGATGTGGTCGTATCCGTCCAACGCGGCTCGCGCCCTGGGATGTCCCGTTCTTCATAGGCAAGGACCAAGCGCTGGGTCCGAGCTCCCGCATCCGCGGCGGTCTGGAAGGACTCGGTGAGACGCCAGGTCGCTTTGCCCTAGCCGAGCTCCTCCAGTTCGATCACGCGACCGGTGTCCGTCGTACCGGTCAGGGCCTCGGCCAGGCGGTGTCCGAAGGCGCGGCACGCAACCAGTTCCGTGTCGCAGGGGACCAGCTTGACGCGCACGCCGGCGACCGGTACCCGCAGCTTCAGTGCCCGCAGCCGCTCCTCGATCAGCCGGACCGCCTCGCCGCTCCAGCCGTAGGAACCGAAGGCCGCGCCGATCTTGCCGGCCAGCTCGAGCGTGTTCAGCGACGACAGCAGGTCCCAGACCGGTTTGACCGCGTCGCCGTTGAAGGTCGGCGAGCCGATCACCAGGCCGTCGGCGCCGTCGATCAGATCGACGAGCGCGGCCGGTTCGTTGTCGGACAAGTCGTGGTGCGTGACTCGGACTCCGGCCTGATCCGAGGCCCCGGCCGCGATGGCTTCGGCCATCCGGGCCGTGGCGCCGTACGCACTCGCGTAGAGGATGACCAGGGATGGCCCGGCGCCGTCGCTGTCCGCGCCGATCCGCGGCCGCTCGGCCAGTTGCCGGTAGCGGGCCAGATAGCGTCGCGGCCGGTCGCGCAGCACGGGGCCGTGGGTCGGTGCGATCACCGTCAGATCTAGCGGCTCCATGAGCTCGAGCGCCGCGATCAGGGGTCGCCGGAAGGGGCGCATGATCTGTCGGTAGTAATCGTCGAACTCGGGATCGAAGGCCCCGACACGGTCGTCGAACAGACGGCCGTCGCAATAGTGGCTGCCGAAGATGTCGCCCGAGAAGAGCACGCCGTCCTCGGCCAGATAGGTGCACTGGGTATCCGGCCAGTGCAGGAAAGGCGTGTGCAGAAAGCGCAGCGTGCGATCGCCGAGGGACAGGCTATCGCCGGTGTCCACGGTCTCCACCGACGGCGGCGGATCCCCGTCGGCGGGTTTGAGCACCGCGTTCAGCAAGCCGAGGGCGCGCGGCGACAGATACAAGCGCGCCTGGGGCGCACGCCGCATCAATTCCGGCAGCGCGCCCGAGTGGTCCGGCTCGAGATGATCAAGCACGATGGCGCGTATCTCGTCGTAGTCGGCGACCGATTCGAGTCGCGCGAAGAACTCGTCCGCGTGACTGGCCTTCACGGTGTCGATGACCGCGACCCCGTCTCGCCCGCGCACCGTGTAGCTGTTGTACGTGGTGCCATGGTCGGTGTGCAGACAGATGTCGAAGGTCCGCAGATCTGGATCGAGCGCCCCGACCCAATGCACGCCGTCGGCGATCTCGACCCCCTCGCGGTGCTGAACGGCATCGTTCATCACGGCGACCCTCAGCGTGCGCGGATCTCGGCCATCGCGGCCGTCAGACGTTCCGGCGGGATGCCGGTCAGGGAGCCGGGTGGGTTCGCCGGGAGGCCTCGGTCGTCGAGGATCGCCCCCTCGACCGGGCAGATGCTGGCGCACTGCGGGTCGTCGAAGACCCCGGTGCATCCGGAACAGCGCCGCGCGTCGATCCGGAAATGCGGCTCGGCCGCCACGATCGCCTCGTTCGGGCACAGCGGCAGACAGGCCCAGCAACGGACGCAACCTTCGATGATCTGATAAGCCATTGACCGGTCTCCTGATCGTGGCCGTCGTGACCGAACCCGAGAGGGGCCTTACGCTGATTTTCGGCTGGCCGCGGCCGGTGCTCGACCCCGCCCTGCGGCCGCCATCTCTTGGTACAGGGCCCGCAGTGCCGAGTCGATCGGCCGATCCGCATGTTCGCCATTCGGCTCGATGCCGGCGGCTTCCAGGCGGCCCCAGGGCGCGAACCCGATCTTCGAACAGAGGATGGCGGAACAGTCGCTCAATGCGTCGATCGCTCGGTCGAGGGCCGCGTCGTGATCGCCGCAGTCGTCCGGGCCGGGACACTGCCGGTCGATCGTGCGCCGCTCGAGCTGCCGTATCTCGTGCTCGGTGACCTCGTAGATCCAGAACTCGCGCGCCTGGCCGAAGGGCAGGTCGATCAGATGCCCGCCGCGGGTCGCAACGGCCATACGCAGCGGCCGGACGCTCGGCGGCGGTGTCGGGGGTGTGGGCCGCGCCAGCGTCGCGAGTGCGACCCGGATCTCACCGACCGGCGCCTTCGCCGCCGCGCGGCGTGCCTCGATCTCGGCCCGCGCCTGGCGACGGCGCTCCATCGCCGCGACCGGATCGATCTCCATCGCCTCGATCCGCTCTAGCGTGAACTCCTGATGCCGATCCTCGCCGAGCAGGCCCACCGCGTCGGCCCGGCACTGACGGCAGTGGCGCATCATGTTCATGTCGCCGGCGCAGGCGTCCTGGAGCGCGCGAAGCTCCTCGGCCGTCGGGCCGCGTTGGCCCATCAGGCCATAGAAGGTGCCGTGTTCGGGCTCGGCGATCAAAGGCATCACATTGTGCAGGAAGGCCCCCTTGGCCTTGACCAGACGACTGACCTCTTTCAGATGGTCGTCGTTGACGCCGGGGATCATGACCGAGTTGACCTTGACCAGGACGCCGCGGGCGATCAGCTGTTCGAGGCCGCGCTGTTGCTGTTCGATCAGGATCTCGGCCGCGCGCCGGCCCGTGACGCGCCGGTGTTGCCAGAAGATCCAGGGGTAGATCCGGGCGCCGATGTCCGGATCGATGCAGTTGATCGTGATCGTGACATGGTCGATGTTGTGGGCGCAGATCGCATCGACCAGGCCGGGCAAGGCGAGCCCGTTCGTCGACAGACAGAGCTTGATGTCCGGGGCCTGCTCGGACAGTGCGCGGAAGGTCGCGAGCGTGCGCTCCGGGTTCGCGAGCGGGTCGCCCGGCCCGGCGATACCGAGCACTGTCAGCTGCGGGATGTGGGCGCCGACGGCCAGGACCTTTCGGACCGCCTGCTCAGGCGTCAGGAGTTCCGACACGACGCCCGGTCGCGACTCGTTCGAGCAATCGTACTTGCGGTTGCAGTAATGGCACTGGATGTTGCACGCTGGGGCCACGGCCACGTGCATCCGGGCGTAATGCTGATGAGCCTCCTCGGAGAAACAGGGATGGTCGCGGACCTTGTCGCGAATCGCCGGCGGCAGGTGCGCCAGTTGATCCGCTGCCCCGCCACAGCTGCTCGCGGCACATCCCGCTCTGCCGCTACCCTTCCCCATGCTGGAAACGCCCATCGCCCGGCCTCCACATCAAGCGGGGCCAGGCCCCGCGCACCGAAAATGACTGATGCGATCAAAGCAATCGGCATGCCATCGTTTTTCGGTGCCGCCGTAACCAGCGATATCAAGGCGTTGGAATCGCTGCGCCGGCTGGTCTGTCGGCATTGCTACAGGGGATGCGCGGCCTCATTGTCGGCATCGACACAGGGGCACGAGACCCCGAAGAGCTGTGCCGCGAGCCCCTGACCAGTTCGTGGTCGATCTGGGGCGAGTTGCCGGTTGAGCAAAGGGTTACCGGCGTCGCGCACAGGCTTGTCCACAGGCTTTCGACACCCGCTGGGGATGATTCGCGGTCGACGCAGTGTTCCGCGACGGGTCGTCAGGCAGGCGGGGTTCGATGCCGCCCTCGGGATCCGTGCGGTGATAGTGACCCCGCGTCGGGCGTCGGTTATCCTTCAAGGCTCGGAGCGAGCGCAAAGGAGGTGCGCGACATGGATAGGAAATTCGCCTTGGTGGGGTTGGTCGCCGGGATCGCCCTGGTGGTGCAGGCGGCGCCGATTTACAAATGCGAAGACGCGCTCGGACACATCCTCTACCAGGATCGCCCGTGCCGGGCCGCGTCACATGACCGCGAAATCGACGATTCGACTTATTCTGTGACGGGGCGAGGCGGTCTGACGGAGCCGGAATGGGAGGCCTATCAGCGTCTGCGCGACGAACGGACGGCGCGTGTCCAGGCCCGAACCGATGCGGGTCGGGCGCAGCAGGATGCCGGGATCGGGTATCAGGATCAGCTCAGGTTGCGCGAGCTGCGGATGCGCCGCCGCGCGATCCATGAGGCCTTGGCCCGGGGGTCCCAACCGGTCGAGCAGCGCGGCCAGCTGCGTCGTGAACTCAGTGAGATCGACCGGCTCGAGGAGGCGATTCTGACGCGAGGTCGGTGAGGGCCAGATAACCCAGCGAAACTCGTGCCGCCGCCCACTTGGGGCACCGCCCGCTTATCGCCTGGCTTACGGTGAAAAGAGGCGGGAACCAGGCGCCAGTACCCTGTAGGTCGGGTTAGGGGCGCCAACTCTGAATCCGAAGTATCCGGTATGGCGCTCGATGCGCGCCGTGACCCGACAACGCCGCGGTCACCCTGACTTCGTGGACTTGCCCTAGAGGTCGGTCGGGCGGTCCAGGTACCCGGTCATCTCCAGATAGCCGCGGCCGATCTCGCGTTCGGCGTCCTCGACGAAGACCGCCCCCTCCCAATAGACGACGCCGCTCGAACGGCGACCATCGAGTTCCTGATCGTCCATCAATGGGCGCACATGCCAGGTTTGGTCGTCGATCTCGATGGTCCAGGCGACCGGATAGCGGGCGCCGGTGCGCGGCGAGGTCCAGTGCCTTTGCGGTGTGAAGCGCACCTGATCCGGATCGAGGATCTGTTTGCGACCGTCGCCCGAACGCAATGTGCCTGCGGCCCACAACTCGTCTCCGTCGCGCGCCCGCATCTGAAAGGCCATCAGCGAGCCGCCATCGTGCAGGTTGATGCCGAGCCAATCCCAGCCCTGGGCCTCGTCGGGCAGGATCTCGCTCGACCATTCATGGTCGAGCCAGGCATGACCCGAGACTGGCCGCTCGCGGCCCCCGATCGAGAGCCGGCCGCTGACGGCCAGTTGCGGTCGGCTGTAGTAATAGCTGGCATTCTGCGGGTTCGGGGTCTTCTGGCTGAAGCCGGCGCGACCATTGAGGACCGGGGGGCCGGGCGGGTCCAGTATCAGATCGAAGGCGAACCCATCGGCGTCGATGCGCGTGTGATAGTGCTCATCTTCGAGGGCCAGCAGCCAATCGCCGATCCAGGCACGGGTCGCCCCCTGCGCGGCGCCGGCCAGCGGTTCGAGCGCACGTTCGACGCGCTCGGCGTGTATCAAGCGCCCGTTCGTCGGATCGGCGATTGCCGCGTGCGCGAGGATCAGGTGACGCGGCGCGAAACGACTTGGATTGTCAGCGCCGATCCCGGTGCCGATGCGAAAGAAGGTCACCTGGAAGCCGCGCTCATGGCCTGCGTCGTCGGTCAACCAGCCGGTGATGTACCACCATTCGGTCCGGTAGTCGGGATGGGCGCCGGTGTCCTCGGGGAACGACAGCAGGCGCCCGTCGACGACCGCGGCGAACGGATCCGCGCCGAGCGGCGGGGTCCATGGCAGCGAGATCAGGAGCGCAAGACCGACGGTCCGCGCGAAACGGGCGAGTTTCGTCATCGCTGATTCGTTCCTCCAACGGTGGTGGGTCGCGGCCTCGTGTGAGGCACATCATGGACCACGGGCGGAGAGATCATCCGTGGCTCATCCCAATCGTCACCAATCCTCGCGCACGGCGAGCACGGCATCCTGGCGCATCGCCTGACGGCCGGCGAGTCGCGCGCTGAACGCGGCCAGCGTCACCAGCGTGATGCTGAAGATCACCAGCAGACCGGCTGGCAGTTGCAGGTCCATGCTCCAATGGAAGCTCTGACGGTTGACGACCTCGATCAGCACGATCGCGATGGCGCCGCCGGCCGCCAACCCGATCGCGACGCCGACCGCGGCGGTCAGCGCGGCCTCGAGCGCGATCAGCGTGCCGACCTGACGCCGCCGCAATCCGAGGTGGCGCAGGATGCCGAATTCCCGGCGGCGGCTGGCGGCCAGCGCTGCGAACGTGGTGCCGACGCCGAAAAGGCCGATCAGCACGGCCACGATCAGCATCAGGTAGGTCACCAGGAAGGTGCGATCGAAGACCTCGAGGATGAGCGCGCGGATCGCGCCGGGCTCGGCGATCTCGCTGACGCGCTCGCCAAGCGCGACGCGGATCGCGGCCATGACGATCTCGGGATCGGTTCCGGGGGCGAGGAAGACCCCCAGGTCGTTGGTACGAAAATCGTCGGTCAGCGCGCGAAAGTCGTCGAGCTCGATCACCACGGCGCCATACTGGCGGGCGTAATCGCGCCAGATGCCAGCGACCTCGAACGCGTAACGCCGTTCGGCCAGCGGCACCTCGAGGCGATCGCCGACGCCGAGGCGCAGCCGATCGGCCATCGCCTCCGAGATCCACGCCGGTCGCAGTGCATCGGGTCCGAGCACGGGCGTCAGCGAACCGGCGACCAACGGCAGGCTGTGACCACCCAGTACCGGGCGCGCGATCAGCGCGACCGACTCGCGCGCGGCATCCAGACGCACCGTCTCGAAGCGTACCGGCCGCACCGATGCGACCCCAGGCAGGGCCGTGACCCGGTCGACGGCGTTCAGATCCAGGTAACCGCTAGCGACCGACGAGGAGGCCCGCAGATAGAGATCGGCCGGCAGCATCTGCGAAAGCCAGTCGTCGACCGAGTCGCGGAACGAGGCAACCATGATTGCCATGGCCACAGCGAGCGCGACGCTGGCGAGGACGCCGGCGCCGGCGACGACCGCCTGGCCCGGGGCCGCGGCGAGGCGTGCGCGGGCCAAGCGAACGAGTGTCGTGCGCCGTCGCTTCAACAGGCGCATGGCCCAAGGCGTCGCGCCGGGCAGCGCGAGGACCGACCCGGCGAGGATCAGTGCGACCGCGAGATAGCCGAAGATCGGAAGGCCGTCGACCGGAGGCAGCAGACTCAACGCCGCGGCGAGTCCGAGCGCCGCGAGTGCTGCGCCCCAGCGCGGCCGTGCCCGATAGACCTCGGCCTCGTCGCCGGCGCGCAGTCCACGCGCCGGGACCATTCGCGCCGCCTCGCGCGCCGGCAGCCAGGCCCCGGCCAACCCGGCGAGCAGGCCGAGACCCAGGTAGAGCAGGCTGAGCTCGGGCTCCGGGCGCCACGGCGGGGCGACGCCTTGGAAGAAGCCGGCCCCGAGATCGCCACCGATGATACGGAACGCCAGCGCCGTCAGCAGGTGTGCGAGCGCGACACCGATCAGGCCGCCGATCAGCCCGAGCATCGCCCCTTCGGCGAGCAGCCCGCGGGCCAGGCCGCGGCGGTCGAGACCGAGCGCGCGCAGGAACGCGAACTCCTGGCGGCGGCGCACGACGGCGAGCAATTGCGCCGAGAACACCAGGAAACCGCCGGTCACCAGCGCGATCACCGCGAGCATCGTCAGGTTGACCCGGTACGCGCGCGACACGCCTAGCGCCTCGGACTCGGCCTCGCGCGGCGTCAGCAGGCTGACGCCGGCGGGGAGCTTGTCGGCGAGCCGCCGTTGCGCGAGGTCGCGGTCGACACCGGCGGCCAGCCGCAGATCGACCCGGGTCAGTCGATCGATCCGATCGAACAGCTGCTGGGCCGCGCCGATGTCCATGACCGCGAGGGCCTGTCCGACCCCGGCCCCAGGCACCGCGCCGGCGATCCGCAGCGGCTTTTCGTGGAGGCCGACCTGGACCAGCAGTTCATCGCCGACCGCCAACCCCAATCGGGTCGCGGCCGCCGGACTCAGAAAGAGGGCGTCTGGCCGCAAGGCGGCGAGTCGATCGGTCGGCGCGGCGGGATCATCCGCGTCCGTCTCGAAGGGGGTCTCGGCCACCGGTATCAAAGGCGGTGTCACGGCGCCGACGCGAAAGAGGTCGATGCCGAAGATGCGCAGTGTCTCGTCGCGGCCCGGCAGCCGCGCCTCGATGTCGAGCAGCGGACTGGCCTCGGCGATCTCGGGTCGTTGGGCGAGCTCCAGGTAGAGCCTGTCATCGAAGCCGCTCCGCGGCCCGACCACCTGCAAGTCGGCCTCGCCGCTCAATAGCCGTAGGCCGCGGCCGAATTCATCGATCGCCGCGGCGTGGATCAGCTGGACCGCGAGACCGAGCGCGACGCCCAGCGCGATCGCGATCAGCGACAGTGTCGTGGCCAACCGCCGGCGCCACAGGCTCGCGATGAATAGGTGGCGCAGCACCGGGTCGATGTGCGGGCGGTTCATTCCTGCGCCGCTGCGACCGGGCGCGGCGCCTCGTCGGCCGAGGGGTCGGCGACCAGGCCGTGACGGGTCAGACGCAGGATCCGATCCGCGCGCGCCGCGGCGACCCGCGAATGGGTGACCAGGATCCCGATGGCACCGGCACTGCGGATGCGCGCGAACAAGAGATCCAGCACCCCGGTGGCCCGCTCGGGATCCAGGTTGCCGGTCGGTTCGTCGCAGAGTACGACCGCCGGCTCGTGCACCAGCGCCCGGGCGATCGCGACCCGCTGCATCTCGCCACCGGACAGGTGGCGTGGCCAGTCGTCGGCACGTGCGCCGAGACCGACCTGTTGGAGCATGGTCCGGGCACGCCGGTCCGCAAGCGCCTCGTCCTGATCGAGCAGCCACAGCGGCACGGCGACATTCTGCGCGAGCGTCAGGTGCGGCAGCAGGTGAAAGGCCTGGAAGACGAAGCCGAACGCGCGCCGTCGCAGCAACGCGAACGCGTCCTCCCCGAGGCGGGTCAGGTCCTGATCGTGCAAGCGGATCCGGCCGCCGTCGACGGGCTCGAGGCCGGCGAGACAGTTGAGCAGCGTCGACTTGCCGACACCGGATTCGCCCATGATCGCGACCGTCTCACCCGGTGCGAGCGCCAGCGAGACCAGTTCGAACAGCGGCTGGTCGAAGGTGCCATCGAAGCGCTTACAGAGGTTCTCGACGTACAGCATGAGAAACGATCGTCCTGAATTCGGTCCTACAACCCCATCGGTTCAATGAGGCGAGGACCCGATGGGTCGCGGCCTTGGTAGGGATCGGGCGAGGGTTGCCACCTTGCGCGATTCGGTGGGAAAGCCATCAGGGCCTGCGGCCGACCGCCCGCCACCCGCTTGGTCTCCGGTGGGGCGATCATGCCCGCTACTGAGCGGCGACAATGGGGGCGTTGCAACGCCGGTCCAATGGCGCCCACTCGATCGGGTCACGTTGGGAAGCCGTCAGGCGGCGGACAGGTCGGGTGCCGTCCACCGGATCCAACAGGACCGTCGCCGCAGGCGTCGATGATGCTCCGTGTATGCCCGATGCGGTATGGTCGAGCGACGTCATCGGGCGGCGAGTCGCTCCAAGACCTCGAGCAGCGCATCGCGGCAATCGGCGACCGGGTCGTGGTCGGGTGGGGCTTCGGTTATGCCGTGGTGCTGTCCACCGCACGACAGGCCCCGGGCGTGGGCGAGCCGTTCTCTCAGCACGGTGACGAGATGCGGGTCGGCGCCCGTGCGCCCAGCGCTGGCGAGCCAGCGAGCCAGAGCGCTTCCGTCATGGCCGATCCTCGGCTGGCACGGCCCGTCCGTTCGGCCGGGAACCTGGATCGCGCGGCTCCAGGTTCTGACCTCGACCATCGCGTGAAGAAGCAGTTTGTCGGTCGTGTCGAGTTCGCGGATGCCGGACCAGGTCGGGTCCGGTTGCCACCCGGCCAGCCATTCTGGCAGTTCGTCGGCCGGCATCGCGCGGGCGATGCCGTAGCCTTGGCCGAACCGGCAGCCGAGCCGGAGCAGCCAGCGACCATGTTCGACGGTCTCGACCCCCTCGGCCAGGATCTGCCGGCGAAACGCGCGGGCCAGGCCCAGCACCCCCTCGACGATCGTCAGGTCATCTTGGTGCTCCCTCATCCCTGCGACGAAGCTGCGGTCGATCTTGATCAGGCCGGCGGGCAAATGGCGAAGATAGGTCAGCGACGAATAGCCCGTTCCGAAATCGTCGAGCGCGACCTTGACGCCGAGGTCCTGACAGGCCTCGATGACGCGGCCGACCGCCGCGAGATTGGTCAAGGCGCTGGTCTCGAGCACCTCGAGCTCGAGCCCGCCGGCCGCCCCGGGATGCACGGTCAACATACGGCGCAGCCATTGAACGAAGTCGGGCCGTTGCAGGTGATAGGCCGCGATGTTGACGCTGAGCGAGAGGTCCAAGCCGCGCGTTTGCCAGCTTTGGCGTTGCCTCAGCGCCTGGTCGAGCACCCACTCGCCGAGCTCGATACCCATGGTGCCCTGGTCCAATTCCGGCAGGAAGCTGGCCGGGGACAGCAGCCCCTGTTCCGGATGGCGCCAGCGCAGCAAGGCCTCGCAGCCGATGACGGTCCCGGTACGCATGTCGACCTTGGGCTCGTAGAAGAGCTCGATCTCCTTCTGATGGATCGCGCGACGCATCCGCGCGAGTTGCGCATGATGGATTCGGACACGACGGTCGAGATCCGCATCGAACAGGTTGAAACGATTCTTGCCCGACCTTTTGGCCTCGTACATCGCGAGATCGGCTTGGCGCAACAGTTGCTCGGCATCGAGGGGCTCCATTTGCGGATAGATGCTGATGCCGATGCTGGCCGAGATCGTCAGCTCCTCGTCGTCGAGCGGAATCGGTTCGGCGATCACGCCGAGCAGGCGGTCGACGAAGGGCGTGACTTCGCGTTGGTCAGACAGGTCGACGAGGACAGCGGCGAATTCGTCCCCGCCGATGCGGGCCAAGGTCTCCCCCTTGCGCAACGAGGCCCTCATGCGGTCGGCCAGGACCATGAGTACCCGGTCGCCGAACTCATGACCGTGCCGGTCGTTGATGGTCTTGAAGCCGTCGAGGTCGATGTAGGCCACGGCCACGAGTCGTCGCCGGCGAATCGATTGGGCCTGCGCCTGTTCGAGGCGATCGCGCAACAGATTGCGGTTGGGTAGCCTGGTCAGCGGGTCGTAATGAGCGAGGAACTCGAGCTCGGCCTCATGCGCCTTCTGGGCCGAGATGTCGGCATAGAGTCCGACGTATTGCCGGGTCTGACCCATCTCGTCGCGCACCGCACTGATCGTCAGGATCGCCGGGCGGATCTGGCCATCCTTGGTGCGATTCCAGATCTCGCCGGTCCAGTAGCCTCGCTCGCGGAGACGTTGCCACATCCGCGCGTAGAACTCGGTCGGGTGCCGGGCCGAGCGGAAAATTCGCGGGGTCTGGCCGACCAGCTCCCCGTAGTCGTAGCCGAGCGAGCGGCAGAAGGCCTCGTTGGCCTCGACGATGACCCCGGAAGGATCCGTGATCAGGATTCCCTCGCGCGCATGTGTGAAGACGCTGGCGGCCAGCTTCACCTGGTGCTGCGCGTGCCTCTGGTCGGTCAGGTCGATATCGATGCAGTACATCTCGGGCTCGCCCGTTGCGCGACGTTGCATCACATGACTCGAGAACACCGGCACGCGCGTGCGATCCTTGCGAAGCAGTTCCAACTCCGCGGCCGGGATGGGGATGCCTCGTTCGATCCAATCGCTGATGCCTTGGATGACGGTGGCCCGCATCGTCTCGGGGATGATCAGGTCTTCGAGTCGCTGGCCCATGGCCTCGTCGGCCGTGTAGCCATAGATCTCTTCGCTCGCCTCGTTCCAGAAGATCACGCGCCGATTCGCATCGTAGCCTTGGACCGAGATGCGCGGGAGCCGCTCCAACAGTTGCCGGAATCGCCCCTCGCTGTGCCGCAACGCGGCATCGAGCCGAGCATGCTCGAGCTCGGCGGCCACCGGCCTGTCGAAGATATCGACCAGCATCCGCACGGCGCCGAGGTCGGCGAACGGGCGGCGGTTTTCGAGCAGGATGATCCCGAGCGGGACCCGATGTTCATCGAACAAAGGCAGTTCATAGCGGGCGGCGATGTCCTGGGTCGGTTTGGATCCCTCGTCGCTCTCGGCGACCCCGACGAGGCCGACAGGGGTCGGGTCTCCGACGATCTCGTCGGAGCCGCCGCGTTCCGCCACAGGATCATCGTATCGCCTCGTTGGCTGCCCGTTGACCCAACCGGCGACCAACCGCCGCCCGGTTCCCGCGGGGTCGAGGTGGCCGATGAAGACGCGATCGACCTCCAATTCCTCGGCAAGATGCCGGCAGATGGCCTCGTGGAAGGCCTCGCCGGACAAACCGGCGAGTCGGGTCGTCAGCAGATCCAGTGCGGTTTCGAATCGTCGCCGATCCGTGATGTCGCGCGCGAGTGCGAGGAAACGCCTGTCGGCGTGGTCTGAACGCCCCAGCTCGACGATCGACAGTTCGAACCAACGGCGCCCCGCCGGCGTATCGAGCCGGTACTGGGAGCCGCGCGAGGCTCCGGTGCCGGCGGCCTCCTCGAGTGCCGCGAGACAGACCCCGGCCACCTTCTCGGGCAGGATTTCACCGAGGGGGCGACCGAGCAAGTCCGGCGGCCGGACGGCCAGTGCGTCCTCGGTCGGCGCATGGTAGGCATGGATGCGACCATCCCGATCGACCTCGAACACCAGATCCGGGAGGGCCTCGAGAAGGGCTCGCAGGCGGAGGTCGTCGCCGAAGGGCCGGTATGCGGAAGGCAGATGCGCAGCGGAAGTCAATGATGTCTCCATCCGTGACCCGGTCGGTTGGACTCGAGTCGAGCTTCGCGGCCAACCGCTGTCGAGTTCTCGACGACCCGACCCGGTCACGGACGCCCCGGTTCTTTGGCCGGCAGATTCGGAGCTTCATTGCCACAGGGCCTGTGCTCCACGGCCCGGCGCAAACTCGGCAGAGAGCATCCGGCCGGACCATCATGACTCGAATTCTAGCCGACAACCGGGATGTGATTGGCAAATGGCGAAACGGATCGGCAAGGAATGCACCACCACCGATCCCAGCCGGGGGTTGAGCCGAACGTAGAGCCTGTTCCGATGGACCTTGTGTCTCTGGTCCGCGCGGGGCCGATGGTTGGGCGTCACAGAATGGTCATCTTCGTGTCATAAGATCACGCGATCGCCAGCAGCACAGGACGATAGTCTGATGCCTCGCATTCCTGGCCCCCGACCGCCGTGGGTGGATCGGATCCTCGTGGCCGCCTTCTTAGTCGCGTCCCTGATTGTCGCCTTACCCGCGACGGCGGCCGATGAGGAAGCCGCCCGACCCTCGGCAAGCGGGCCGGAGGCGCGCGCCCACGCCTACCTGGAACGGCAGCCGCCCGACTGGGCGGCGGCACGGCTTGCGTTCGAGGAGGCCGCCGAGGCCGGGTCGGTCACTGCGATGGCCTACCTCGGCTGGATTTACGAGCAAGGACATGGGGTCCCCGCCGATGGCCGCGCGGCGGCCGATTGGTATGCGCGAGCGGCGCGCGGCGGGGCCCACGACTTTGCCGTCAAGCTCGGCTGGATGTATCTCGGCGGCGACGGAGTCGCGCGCGATCGGGCGACGGCCGAGGGCTGGTTTCGGCGGGCGATCGAGGCCGGTCACGCGCCGGCGCGGGTCGCCTGGGCCTCGGTGCTGATCGCCGATGCGCAGGGTGGGCGCGCGCCGGAGCGGGTGTTCGAGGCACGTGAATTGTTGGACCAGGCCCTCGCCGAAGGGCTGGCGCCGGCGGCCTATTTCATCGCCCGCTTGTACATCGAAGGGATCGGCGGTCATCCGGTCGATGCCGAGCGGGCGGCGCACTTCACCCGGATCGGTGCGGACGGCGGCCATGCCGAACTACAGGGTTGGATGGCCTTCATGTACCTGACGGGACGGGGGGTCGAACCGGATCCGGTGGCCGCGGCCATGTGGGCCAATCTGGCCGCGGCCAATGGGGATTCGTTGGGCCAGCAGCTGTGGGTGGCGCTCGAGGACGAGCTGTCCGCGGGCGAGGTCGGAACCGCGCGTCGGCGGGCGCTAGACTGGGCGGTCAGGCACCAATGAAGACAGCGAGATGCTGCGCGTCATCATCGTGAGTCTGGTGGCCCTCGCGGGGATCTTCCTGTTCGTCCGCTCGTGCGGCCTGAGCCCGGCGCAGATCGAGGACCGTATCCTGCTCGCCGAGCTGAATGCCGAGGAGGGTGCCGCCTACCGCGCCGCCAATCGCCTGCGCGCCGGGGTCGTCACGCTCGCGAGCGGGTTGCAGGTCGAGGTCTTGCGGCCGGGCGACGGGGAGATTCCGACCGAGGACGACTGGGTCGAAGTCCATTATCGCGGTCGGCATCTCGACGGGCGCGAGTTCGAGAACTCGTGGCGTCGCGGCATGCCGGCGACAGTTCCGGTCGCGCGCACCATCGACGGTTGGCGCGAGACCCTGGTGTCACTCCCGGTCGGGACGCGTGCGCGGCTCGTCGTGCCGCCGGAGTTGGCCTATGGCCGCGCCGGCGGCGGCGTCATCGGCCCCGAGGAGACCCTGGTCTTCGAACTGGACCTGCTCGCGATCGTCGTCCCGGACGCGCCGCCGGAGTTCGACCCGACACAGCAGCCGGTACCGGGATTGCGATGAGGGATTGCGATGAGGCCCCAACCGTCGGATCAGCGCGGCCGCCCGTCGTCACGAACGGCGATTCGAGAGGCGTTCGATGGCGCTCGATCGCCGGTCGGCCCACGCGCTGCCCCGGTTGGCCGATCAGGCAGCGATAGGCCGGTGTCGCTGCTTGTCATGGTTTCGTCACGATTCCTTCATCTTGCCGTTACCAGGAGCCGCCATACTGATGTTCGCTGCGCGACCGCGGACCTTCGTGGCGGCGCGGCTCCACGGGACGGGACCCGGTTTCCTTCCCCGGGTCCGCTCATGATTTCCATTGCCAACTGAGGACTATCCAGATGTTGCTTAAGACGACCCTGGCGCTTGGTGTTGCCGCGGCCATGGGCCTGACGGCCTCCATCGCCTCCGCCGAAGTCGATCCGAATCTGCCCAGCTACGAGCGTGTGTCGGGGATCTCCGGGAATCTGAGCTCGGTCGGTTCCGACACCCTGAACAACCTGATGACACTGTGGGCCGAGGAGTTCGCGAAGTTCTATCCGAACGTGAACATCCAGATCCAGGGCGCTGGCACCTCGACGGCGCCGCCGGCCCTGACCGAAGGCACCTCGAACTTCGGCCCGATGAGCCGGCCGATGCGCGACTCCGAGCAACGGGCCTTCGAGGACCGCCACGGCTACCCACCGACCTTGGTGCCGGTCGCGATCGACATGGTCGCGGTCTATGTCAACAAGGACAACCCGATCGAGTCCCTGTCGCTTCCGCAGGTCGATGCGATCTTCTCGGCGACCCGCGCCTGCGGGTTGGGCGAGGACATCACGACCTGGGGTCAGGTCGGACTGACAGGCGCTTGGGAAAACCGTGACATCACCCTCTACAGCCGTAACGCCGTCTCTGGCACCTACGGTTTCTTCAAGGAAGTCGCGCTGTGCGGCGGGGACTTCAAGTCCACGATCAACGAGCAGCCCGGCTCCTCCGCGGTCGTCCGTGGCGTCGAACAGACCCTGAACGGCATCGGTTACTCGGGCATCGGCTACCGCACCGCGGGCGTGCGCGTCGTTCCTCTCGCCAAGCAGCATGGCGGTCAGGCGTTCGAAGCCACCGGCGACAACGCCGCGACCGGCGATTACCCGTTGGCCCGGTTCCTGTACATCGCCGCGAACCAGCACCCGAACGATGGCTGGAACCCGATGGAGCGTGAGTTCTTCCGGATGGTTCTCGCGAAGGAAGGGCAGGAAGTGGTGCACAAGGACGGCTATGTGACCTTGTCGGCCGAGGCCGCCGCGCGGTTCCGCACCGAGGCGAACCTCGACTGAGGCCCCCGCTGAACCGATGCAGGCCCTCGCCGCCGCACGGTGGCGGGGGCCTGTCTCGTAAGACGTTCTCGCTACCTCCCTTTGTCAAGTCTGAGGTACACCATGTCCGAGTCCTCGAGCGAGCTGGCGCGCGCTCCGCGTTCCCTGTTGCCGACCGAAGAGCGTCGCCGGAAGCTTCGGAAATGGCGATCGCTGCGCGACGGCTTCTCGCTCTACGGCGTGGGTGCCGGCGGTATCGGCGTGATCATCGCGTTGGCACTGATCTTCGTGTACCTGTTCTACGAGACCTTCCCGCTGCTGAAACCGGTGGCCGTCGAGATACGTGCGGAGTATGCGGTGCCTGGCGACATCGACGGGACACCGACGCTGCATCTGGCACTCGACCGCTTCGAGCAGCTCGGTGCCCGGTTCTCGCAGTCGGGCGCCATCACCTTCTTCGATGCGCTGACCGGGGAGCCGCGCGAACGGCTGCAGGTGCCGATCCCGGACGGTGAACGGATCACCAGCTTCGGCCGCGCCGAGGCCCGTCGCAGTCTCTTCGTCTTCGGTTATTCCGATGGCAGCGTGTTGCCGGTGAAGCTCGATTTTGCGCAGGTCTTCGTCCATGGGGAACGCCAGATCCGTCCCGAGCTGTCCTACCCGCTCGGCTCGGATCCGATCCAGATCGGCGCCGAGATCACCGGCGATTATTCGGCGTTGGCGGTGATCGAAGGACGCGGCGGCTATATCGTCGCGGTCGGTACCGAAGAGGGCGCCATCGCCGTCGCGATGTTTTCATCGCGGCGGAACCTGATGACGGGCGTAGTCCAGGTACAACGCGAGGACTCCCAGCTGCCGCCGCTGGGGCGGCCGGTTCGTCAGATCCTCGTCAACGAATCCCTGCGCAATCTGTTCGCGATCGATGACCGCGGGCGATTGGCCTCGTATGACATCGTCGATCCGAGAAACGCCTTCCTGATCGAGGAAGTCGATCTGGTCGGCGAAGGCGTCCGTGTGACGGCGGCCGAGTTCCTGGTCGGCTCCCGGTCGCTGATGGTCGGCGGGTCGGACGGTAGCGTCCGCCAGTGGATGCTGGTCCGCGATGAGGAGACCGGCACGCCGAGGGTGACCCTGGTCCGAGGCTTCCGCGACCATCCCGGCGCCGTCGATTTCATCGCGCCCGAGTATCTGCGCAAGGGATTCCTGTCCGGGGATCGTTCGGGCACGGTAGGCCTGCATTACGCGACCTCGAGTGTCACGCTCGCGCAAGAACCGGTGTTCGAAGCGGGCGTGACGCGGATGGCGATGGGGCCGAACAATGCGCGCGCCCTGATCCTGAGCGAGGAGCAGGGGCTCATACGGGTGCTGGAGATCGACAACCCGCACCCGCAGACCTCGCTCAGCGCGCTGTGGGGCCGTGTCTGGTACGAGGGGCGCTCGCAGCCCGAGTTCATCTGGCAATCCTCATCGGCCGACGATGCCTTCGAGAGCAAGCTCAGCCTGGTTCCGCTGTCGGTCGGGACGCTCAAGGCGGCGCTGTTCGCGATGCTGCTGGCGACCCCGCTGGCGATCATGGGGGCCATCTATACCGCCTACTTCATGGCGCCGTCGATCCGCCGCGTCGTCAAGCCGTCGATCGAGTTGATGGAGGCCCTGCCGACCGTCATCCTCGGCTTCCTGGCCGGTATCTGGCTCGCCCCCTATGTCGAGAACAACCTGCCGATCCTGGTCACGGGCGCCTTGCTGTTCCCGGCGACCATCCTGCTCGCGGGTTTTCTCTGGTCGCGTCTGCCGGCCGGGTTCCGCCACCTGATCCCGTCCGGGTGGGAGGCGACCTTGCTGATCCCGGTCGTGATCGCGACCGGCTGGATCGTCGTCACCACGAGCCCCTGGATCGAGATTGCCTTCTTCGATGGATCGATGCGGCAATGGTTTACCGATGTCGGCATCCCCTATGACCAGCGCAACGCCTTGATCGTCGGCATGGCGATGGGTTTCGCGGTGATCCCGACGATCTTTTCGATCGCCGAGGACGCCGTGTTCAACGTCCCGAAGCACCTGACGCAAGGGTCGCTCGCGCTTGGTGCCACCCCTTGGCAGACGGTGACCGGGGTGGTGCTCTTGACCGCCAGTCCCGGGATCTTCTCGGCCATCATGATCGGGTTCGGGCGGGCCGTTGGCGAGACCATGATCGTGCTGATGGCCTCGGGCAACAGCCCGATCGTGAATTTCAACCTGTTCGAAGGGATGCGCACGCTGGCGGCCAATATCGCGGTCGAGCTCCCGGAGACGGCGGTCGGCTCGACGCACTTCCGGGTGCTTTTCCTGTCGGCTCTGGTCCTGCTCGTGTTCACCTTCGTGCTCAACACCGCCGCCGAGGTGGTGCGCCAGCGCCTGCGCAAGCGTTACGCGTCCCTGTAACCCCGGATCCGAGTCGAGGTAAGCGAAGTGAAGAACTGGTGGAAGAGCGGGGCCCCGTGGATCTGGCTGAACGGGGGGGCGGTCACGATCAGCATGATCATGGTCTTCGGCCTGTTGCTGCTGATCCTGGTGCGCGGATTCGGCGCCTTCTGGCCGCATCCGGTGTTCGAGACGGTCTACGAGCTTCCTGGCCAGGATCCGGTGCCGGTGGTCGGTGAGCTGCGTCGTTCGGAGACACTGACCGCGCAGGCGATTCGCGAGACGGGCATCCCGATCCCCGAAGAGCAGCTAGTGGTGACGCGCCATCTGATCAAGATGGGCAACCGCGACGTGACGGGCCGGGACTTCGGCTACTTCATCGACGATTTCCTCGAGGAATGGCGCTACCCGAAAGACATGGCGGTCCTCGAGCGGCGTGAATGGGGCGACTTCTACGGCACGCCGGTGCGCCTCTTCGAGGACGGGCGGGTGGTGGCCGAAGGCGAGGCCCTGTGGTCGGAGTTCCAGACACGCGTGCGCCGCGCGAACGATCTGTTCGACGAGATCCGCTCGATCGAACGGGGGGCGATCGGCAACGTGAACTTCGCGCTCGAACGGGTCCGTCTCGACCGGCGCCGAGCGGAGTTGCGCGGCACCCTGACCGAGCAGCTCGAGGCGCAATTGCAGGAGCGCCGCGAGCACTTGCAGGCGGACTATGCGGTCCTCGAGACACGCTTGAATGAGTTGTACCGCGAGGTGGCACGCGACACCATCCTGATGCGGGCTGCCGATGGACGCGAGGTGACCATCCGCCTCGCGGACATCGTCAAGGCCTGGCAGCCGAACCAGATGTCGCTCCCGGCGAAGATCGGTTTCTACGTCGATGATTTCGTCGGGTTCATCTTCGGATACCCGCGTGAAGCCAACACCGAGGGCGGGATCTTCCCGGCGATCTTCGGGACCGTCGTCATGGTGCTCGTGATGTCGATCATCGTGACGCCGTTCGGCGTGTTGGCCGCGATTTATCTGCGCGAATACGCGAAGCAGGGGCCCTTGCTCAAGACGATTCGGATCTCGGTCTACAATCTCGCTGGCGTGCCCTCGATCGTGTTCGGTGTATTCGGTTTGGGCTTTTTCGTCTATCTGACCGGCGGTGCCATCGACCGCGCCTTCTATCCCGAGGCCTTACCGGCACCGACCTTCGGGACGCCTGGCCTCTTCTGGGCCTCGTTGACGCTCGCGCTCTTGACGCTGCCGGTGGTCATCGTGTCGACCGAGGAGGGGCTGGCACGGATCCCGTCGACGATCCGCGAGGGCTCGTTGGCCTTGGGTGCGACCAAGGGCGAAACCCTCTGGAAGGTCGTGGTACCGCTCGCGACACCGGCGATGATGACCGGGCTGATCCTCGCGATCGCGCGCGCGGCCGGCGAGGTCGCGCCCTTGATGCTGGTGGGGGTCGTCAAACTGGCGCCGACCCTGCCGATCGATGGAAACTTCCCGTTCATCCACCTCGAACGCAAGATCATGCATCTGGGTTTTCACATCTACGACGTCGGCTTCCAGAGTCCGCACGCCGAGGCCGCCGAACAGCTGGTCTACGCGACCGCGCTGATCCTGGTGCTCTTGATCGTCGTGCTGAACCTGACGGCCATCACGATCCGCAACCACCTGCGCGAGAAGTACCGTGCCGAGAGCGATTAGTCTTGACGTCTGGCGTGGCTTGTAGCGAATCGACGAAGATCATCGGAGAGGCATCATGATCCCAACCCATGCCGCGGCGGCGCCGAGTCTCAACGCCGCGCTGTTCGACACGGCGAATCGCAAGATTCGCTCCTTGACCGACGAGGAGATCGCGATCACGGTCGAGGACCTGAATCTCTATTACGGCAACGATCAGGCCTTGAAGTCGATCACGATGGCGATCGCCGCGAAGCGGGTCACGGCCTTCATCGGTCCGTCCGGTTGCGGCAAATCGACACTGCTGCGCTGCTTCAACCGGATGAACGATCTGATCGACAGCTGTCGGATCGAAGGCGCGATCAACCTGCATGACGAGAACATCTATCGGCGCGGCATCGATGTCGCCGAGCTGCGGCGCCGAATCGGCATGGTCTTCCAGAAGCCGAACCCGTTTCCGAAATCGATCTACGAGAACGTCGCGTACGGTTTGCGGCTGCAGGGGGTCAAGGACAAGCGCACGCTCGACGAGGTGGTCGAGAGCTCGTTGAAGGCCGTCGCGCTGTGGGACGAGGTCAAGGATCGTCTGCAGGTCAACGCCTTCGGCCTCTCCGGCGGTCAGCAGCAGCGGCTCGTGATCGCGCGGGCCGTCGCGATCGAGCCCGAGGTGATTCTGCTCGACGAACCGACCTCGGCGCTCGACCCGATCTCGACGGCCAAGATCGAGCAGTTGATCGACGAGCTCAAGCAGAAGTACACGATCCTGATCGTCACGCACAACATGCAGCAGGCGGCGCGCGTGTCCGACTACACCGCCTACATGTATTTGGGCGAGCTGATCGAATACGCCGACACCATGCACATCTTCACGAATCCTACTGCGAAGGCCACGGAGGACTACATCACCGGCCGCTATGGCTGAGGGGGTCGCCGTGTGGTTCGAGCAGCAGCGCTGAGCCCGCCCGGCTTCCGATCGGTTGTCTCGCCCGTTTCGCAAGGCGCTGACGAGGGGCACCTTGCCGGCGAGCCTACGCGGATGAGGTCGCGGCCTGTTACGGCGATAGCAACGGGCGCACCGACGCGGGCAGCTGCGCGACGATCAGCCGCGCGAGCGCCTCGAGCGCCTCGCGCCGCGGAAAGCTGCGGCGGTAGACCAGCGAGATGCGCCGAAAGGCATCGGCCACTTCGAGCGGGCGGATCTGGATACCGCCGTTGGTCAACCGGTGGCCCGAGGTGGCCAGGGCCGGGAGCAGCGTGCAGCCGAAACCGGCGTCGACGAGCTGCAGCAAGGTCTCGAGGCTCGCCGCGCGCAGATCGGCCATGTCCCCGTGCCTTGGTCGTTCGGCGAGACGGCAGACCTCCATGACCTGATGGGTCAGGCAATGCCCTTCGGCGAGCAGCAACAGATCGATCTGCTCGAGTTCCTGCGGCCCGATCGGGTCCCGTTCGGCCAACGGATGTCCGCACGGATGCGCGAGCCAGAAGGGCTCCTCGAACAGCGGCAGTGTGGCCAGTTCGGGGTCGTCAAGCGGCGTGGCCAGCAGCGCCGCATCCAGGTCGTGTCGGCGCAGGCGCCGCAGCAGGCTCTCGGTGATTTCCTCGAACAGGACCAGTTTCAGTTGCGGATAGCGCTGACGCAACGGAATCAGGATCAAGGGCATCAGGTAAGGGCTCAGGGTCGGGATCGCCCCGAGCCGCAGGGGGCCTTGCAGCGGATCCTGATGGGCGCGGGCGGCACGCTCGATCGCATCGGCCTGTTCGAGCAGGGTGCGAGCATGGCCGAGGATGGTGTGGCCGATCGGGGTGACCACGACGGAACGATTGGTTCGTTCGAACAGCGTGACGCCGAGCTCGTCCTCGAGCTTCTTGATCTGGCCGCTCAACGTCGGTTGGCTGACGAAACAGCGCTCCGCGGCCCGCCCGAAGTGTTGGGTCTCGGCGACCGCGATGATGTATTTGAGGTCACGCAGATTCATGGTTCATCCAACGGATCCCGGCGAGCGGGGCTGCGCAAGTCGATCTTCAGACAATCGGTGGTTCGGGATCCGGTTGCAGGCTCGGGTCCGTTTCGTGCTCGCCGTTGGCGAGCGCCGACTGGAAACGCTCGACGGTTTCCGCCGCCTCGTCCGGGCGGCCGAAGCGCGCGATGTGGTAGAGGGCCTCGCCCTCGGTCACCAGCGGCAGGTTCGTCCGGCCGATGACGACCCCGCTGACCGGCGCCACGACCGCGTCCTCCGTGTGGCGAAAGACATCGGCGATGATACCGAGTCGCTCGCCCCGCTGCACCCGTGCCCCGAGCGCCGTCAACGAGCGCAGCACGCCACTTTGGTGGGCGCGCACCCAGAGGCTGGAGCGGGCGAGGACCGGCGGTGCCGGCGCGCGGGCGTGCCATTGTGTGGGGCCACGGAGCATGCCAAGGTGGCGCATGACCGCGAGGATCCCGCGCAGCCCGGCCCGGATCGCGATCTCGTCGAAGCGCAACGCCTCGCCGGCCTCGTAGACCAGCAGCGGGATGCCGCGTTCGGCGGCCGCCGCGCGCAGCGAGCCATCGCGCAGTTCCGAGTTCAGGATCACCGGCACGCCGAACGAGGTCGCGAGCGCCGGGAGGTCCTCGTGCATATCCAGGGCCGTGCGCACCTGTGGCAGGTTCTCGCGGTGCGCGGCACCGGTATGCAGGTCGATGCCGTGGGTCGCGTGATTGACGACCTCGCGCATCAGCGTATTGGCGAGCCGCGCCGCCAGCGAGCCCGTCTCCGAGCCGGGGAAGCACCGGTTCAGGTCGCGTCGATCCGGCAGGTAGCGGGACTGACGGACGAAGCCGTAGGTATTGACGACCGGGATCGCGAGCAGCGTGCCGCGCAGGTGGCGCAACGTCTTCAAGGCCATCAGTCGACGAATGATCTCGACGCCGTTGATCTCGTCGCCATGGATCGCCGCGGTGACGAACAGGATCGGTCCGGGGCGATGTCCGTGCCGCACCTGTACCGGCAGAAAGACCGGCGATTGGGTGTAGAGGCTCGGCAGCGGTATGTTGACATCGACCCGCTCGCCGGGCTCGATCGAGCGCTTTCCGATACGTAGCGGTGCGTTGGTCACATCAGCCCTTGCCGCGCGTGCGGGTCTTGCCTTCGACGGCATTCTTCTCGATGAACTCGATCATCATGCCGGCGATGTCCTTGCCGGTCGTTGCCTCGATGCCCTGCAGGCCGGGCGACGAGTTGACCTCCATGACCACGCAGCCGTGGTTCGCGCGCAGGATGTCGACGCCGGCGACGTTGAGCCCCATGATCCGCGCCGCGCGGACCGCGGTCGAGCGTTCCTCCGGCGTGATCCGCACCGACGCGGCGGTGCCACCACGGTGCAGGTTCGAGCGGAACTCCCCCTCCTTGGCCTGGCGCTTCATCGAGGCGACCACCTTGTCGCCGATGACGAAACAGCGCACATCGGCGCCACCCGCCTCCTTGATGTACTCCTGAACCAGGATGTTCGCGCGCAGCCCCATGAACGCCTCGATCACGCTCTCGGCGGCCTTGCCGGTCTCGGCCAGGACGACGCCGATGCCTTGCGTGCCCTCGAGCAGCTTGATGACCAGCGGGGCCCCGCCGACCATCTTGATCAGATCCTCGACATCATCCGGGGCATGGGCGAAGCCGGTCACCGGCAGGCCGATACCGCGGCGCGACAGCAGTTGCAGCGAGCGGAGCTTGTCGCGGGCACGGCTGATCGCGACCGACTCGTTCAGCGGGTAGACGCCCATCATCTCGAACTGGCGGAGCACGGCGGTCCCGTAGAAGGTCACCGAGGCACCGATCCGCGGGATCACGGCATCGAAATCCGTCAACTCCTCGCCCTTGTAGTGGATCGAGGGCTTGTGCGACGTGATGTTCATGTAGCAGCGCAGCACGTCGATGACCCGTGCCTCATGACCGCGGGCACGAGCCGCCTCGACCAGGCGGCGGGTCGAATAGAGGCTCGAGTCGCGTGACAGGATCGCAATCTTCATCGGCTTGCCTCGGCCGTGCGTCGGGCGGCATTCGCTGGATGCGCGGTAGCCATGATGCCAGATCGGTTGGCGTTGCGTCTGGCCTTCTGAGCGCGCGGGCCGACCATCGCGCCGGCGCTGGGCAGGTCAATCACGAGCACTGCTAGTCCGGGCTGTGCCGTCCGCGCGAAACGACGCGAACAGCAGCAGCATGACGCCGACCGAGATCGCGCTGTCGGCGATGTTGAACGCCGGCCAGGGATTGAAGAGGGCGAGTGGGATCACCGGCAGGTAGACCTGCACGAAGTCGATGACATGCCCGTACAGGACGCGATCGATCAGGTTGCCGACCGCGCCACCGATGATCAGCGCCAGCGATACGGCGAGGAGCCGCTCGCCGGATCCAAGCCGCGTGAGCCAGACGGCCAGGACCAGGCTCATCCCGGCGGCGAAGGCCGACAAGCCCCAGCGCTGCCAGCCCCCGGCATCGGCCAGGACGCTAAAGGCCGCGCCTTCGTTGAACATCAAGGTCAGGTTGAAGTTGGGAATGACCGGATACGGCAGATACGGGGTCAGCCAGCCCAGGGCCAGGACCTTGGTGATCTGGTCCAGGACCAGAACCGCCAGCGAAAGCCACAGCCAACGTGCCATCGGCGACTCCTAGACGAACTGCCGGGTCTCGCCGGACCCGTCGAGGTTTTCGATGCAACGGCCGCACAAGGCCGGGTGGCTCGGGTGCGTGCCGACATCAGGACGATGGTGCCAGCAGCGCACGCATTTGGTGTGCGCCGACGCCGTGACCGCGACCGTGAGATCGGGCTGGACCGTCGCCACCGCCGCTTCTGGCCGGTCCGCGATCGGATGCAGCCGAGTCTCCGACACGATGAGCAGGAAACGCAACTCGTCTGCGAGCCGCGTCAGTCGCTCGAGCGACGCGGGTTCGGCATAGAGGTCCAGCTCGGCATCGAGCGCGGAGCCGATCTGCCCGGCCTTGCGCGCTGCCTCGAGCGCCGGGGCGATCGCGGTGCGCGCGGCGATCACCTGATCCCAGAAGGCCCGATCGAACGGATCGTCGGCGGCCAGTGGTTCGAGCCCCGAGTACCAGGTCTCGAGATGGACCGAGGCACCGCGCTGGCCGGGGATGTGCGGCCAGATCTCGTCGGCGGTGAAGCTCAAGATCGGCGCGAGCCAACGGGTCATCGCCTCGATGATGTGGTACATCGCGGTCTGGCACGAGCGCCGCGGCCGTCCGTCCGAGCGCGTGGTGTACTGACGGTCCTTGATCACGTCGAGATACAGGCCGCCGAGATCGACGACGCAGAAGTTGTGGACCTTCTGGTAGATCAGATGGAACTGATACTGCCGATAGGCCTCGATGATCTCCTGTTGCAGGCGCCAGGCGCGATCGACGACCCAGCGATCGAACGCGAGCCGCTCCGTCGGCGCGACGAGGTCGGTCGCCGGGTCGAAGCCATCGAGGTTCGCGAGCAGGAAGCGGGCGGTGTTGCGGATCCGCCGGTAGGCATCGGCGGTGCGCGTCAGGATCTCGTTGGAGACGCTCATCTCGGCACGGTAGTCCGTGGCCGCGACCCACAGGCGGATGATGTCGGCGCCGAAGGTCTTCATGACATCCTGGGGCCGGACCACGTTGCCCTTCGACTTGGCCATCTTCTCGCCTTTGGCGTCGACCGTGAAGCCGTGGGTCAGCACCTGCCGATAGGGCGCGCGGTCGCGCATCGCGACCGCGGTCATCAGCGACGATTGGAACCAGCCGCGGTGCTGATCGGACCCTTCCAGGTACAGATCGGCCGGCAGCGTCTGGTCGGGGCGTCGCTCGAGGACGCAGGCGTGGGTCACGCCGGAGTCGAACCAGACGTCGAGGGTATCCTGCACCTTGGTGAAACGGTCCCCTTCGTCGCTGCCGAGCAGGTCCGCCGGGTGCAGCGCAAACCAGGCCTCGATGCCTTGCTGCTCGACGCACCGGGCGACCTCTTCGATCAGTTCGGCGGTGCGCGGATGCGGCTCGCCCGTCGTCTTGTCGAGCAGCAGCGGGATCGGCACGCCCCAGGTCCGCTGGCGCGAAATGCACCAGTCGGGCCGACCCAGGACCATGTTCTCGATCCGCGTCCGACCCCAGTCGGGCAGCCAGGAGACCTGGCCGATCTCGCGCAGGGCCGCCGCGCGCAGCCCGTGGCGATCCATGCTGATGAACCATTGCGGCGTGGCGCGGAAGATGATCGGCGTCTTGTGGCGCCAGCAATGCGGATAGCTGTGCGTGAAGCGCTCCTCGCGCAGCAGGGCACCGCGCGCCTTCAGGACCTCGACGACGTGCTCGTTGGCCTTGAAGACGTTCTCGCCGGCGAACAGGGGTGTCCCCGGCCGGAAGCGGCCGTCGCCGCCGACCGGGTTGTCGACCGGGAGCCCATAGCGGTTGCCGACGATGTAGTCGTCGAGCCCATGTCCGGGCGCCGTGTGCACGGCCCCGGTGCCGGCCTCGAGCGTGACGTGCTCGCCGAGGATCACCGGTACCTCCCGGTCGTAGAAGGGGTGGCGCAGCTTCAGCCCCTCGAAGGCGGCGCCCTGCGCGTACGCGATCACGCGATAGGACTCGAAGCCCCAGCGATCCATCGTGTCCTTGAGCAGACCTTCGGCGACCAGCAGCCGTTCGCCGGCCGTCCCGTCGCCGGTCTGGACCAGGACATATTCGAGCTCGGGGTTCAGCGCCACCGCCTGGTTCGCCGGCAGGGTCCAGGGGGTCGTGGTCCAGATCACCATGGCCATCGGTCCATGACCCTGGTGTTCCGGCCGGCCGTCGCAACGGGCCAACAGGGACTCCTCGCAGACGACCGGAAAGCGCACGTCGATCGCGATCGATTGCTTGTCGTTGTACTCGACTTCGGCCTCGGCCAGCGCCGACCCGCAGTCGATGCACCAATGCACCGGCTTCTCGCCGCGTTGCAGATGACCGTTGGCGATGATCCGGCCCAGCGCGCGGATGATGTCGGCCTCGAACTGGAAGTCCATCGTCAGGTATGGATTTTCCCAGTCGCCGAGGACCCCGAGGCGCTGGAAATCGCGGCGCTGCGCATCGACCTGGCTGGCCGCGTATTCGCGACACGCTTGGCGGAACTGCGTGGCGCTGATCTTCGCGCCCGGCTTGCCGCGGCGCTTCTCGACCTGCAGTTCGATCGGCAGGCCGTGGCAGTCCCAGCCCGGCACATAGGGCGCATCGCAGCCGTCGAGCGTCCGTGCCTTGACGATGATGTCCTTCAACACCTTGTTGACCGCATGGCCGATGTGGATTTCGCCGTTCGCATAGGGCGGGCCGTCGTGGAGCACGAAGGTCGGATGTCCCTTGCGTGCGGTCCGGATCCGCCCGTACAGATCCAGCTCGCCCCAGCGGGCCAGCATCTCCGGCTCGCGCTGGGGCAGGTTGGCCTTCATCGGGAAGCCGGTCTTCGGCAGGTTCAGCGTATCTTTGTAATCAGCCACGAATAGGGTCTCTCGAAGGAAGCGGTGCGAAATCGTTGGACCGGGCGCTCCGGTCAGGTACCGGCCGGGGTCATCGAGCGATCCTGGCCGGACAGTCCAGATAGGTCCGGGCTGCGGCGACATCGCGCCCGATCTGCTGCGTCAGTTCCGCAAGCGAGTCGAAGCGCCGCTCGTCGCGCAGCTTGAGCCGCGGCTCGACCTCGGCGTGGCGGCCGTAGATGTCGCCGGCGAAGTCGAACAGGTGGACCTCGAGCAGCGGGCGGGGTTGGTCGCCGACCGTTGGTCGCCAGCCGATATTGGCGACGCCTGGCCACGGCGCCTCGGCGACACCCTGAACCATGACCGCATAGACGCCGCGGAGCGGACTCACGCGGCGGTTGAGTCCGATGTTGGCCGTCGGAAAGCCGATCGCCCGGCCGCGCTGATCGCCATGCACGACCCGCCCGCAGATCCGGTAAGGACGCCCCAGCAGATGCCGGGCCTGGTCCAGGTCGCCCTGTTCGAGGGCCTCGCGGATCCGGGTGCTGCTGATGCGCTCGGTGCCATGCGTCAGGGTTGCCAGGTCCTCGACGACGAAGCCGAACTCGGCACCCATCGCGCGTAGCAGTTCGATGTCGCCACCGCGCCCGCGGCCGAAGCGAAAATCATCGCCGACCATCAGGCAGGCGACCCCGAGGCGATCGACGAGCAGATCGCGGACGAACTCGGCGGGCGCCATTGCCGCCAGGCGCGGACCGAAACCGAGCAGGACCACCCGTTCGATGCCGCAATCGGCGACGGCCGCGAGCTTCTCGCGCAGCCGCGTCAGTCGCGCCGGGGCCGCCTGCGGGGCCAGCACCTCGAGCGGTTGGGGCTCGAAGGTGATAAGGGTCGCCGGTAAACCCTGTGCGCGTCCCCGCTCGAGCAGATGCCGCAGCACATGCCGGTGCCCCCGATGCACGCCGTCGAAGTTGCCGATCGTCGCCACACAGCCCAGTGGGTGGGCGCCCAGGTTATGAATGCCGCGGATGACCTGCATCTGCACCCATCATTCGGTCAACCAAACGCATAAGTATAAGCCGGAATTGGCGCAAATTCCGAGCGTATTGGCGAACCCCACCTGCGGCTGCCTGAACCGTTTCGGGCATCTCGCACGTTCGGGGCTATGTCGTTACTTCGCCGCCACCAGTGCGGAATCCGCCGAGCCTTTGGTGTCCAACGGGTCATCTTCGGTGCGTTGCGCGCCCGGGTCGCGCAGCGCGGTATCCATGTAGGGTGCCGGCACACGGCCGTCTTTGGGGCGGGTTTCGGCACGCACCCGCCGATACAGCCGCCAGACGCCGAAGGCATAGACCAAAAAGCGGCTGTAGGTCCACAGGAACTCCCCAATGCGCCGGGGGTAGAACAGCAGCGGGTTCTCGGTCGGGAATCCGGGGCGGCGCTGCGTGCGCACCTTGCGGCGGAAGAAGCCGCCCTGCAGTGGGTGCACGCCCTCGAAGCGGATGCACCCGTAATATTGCAGCGCGGTCTGCATGATCCGCAGCGGGTTGCGACCGAAGGTGGCGATGCGCCGCATCTGGCGCTCCAGGTGGTCGCGCGAGTAGAAGATGTCCCAGGCCTCGCGGTAGATGCCCAGCCATTCGGCCTTGGTCATGAGCGGATGGGTCGTGCAGACGTGCTCCAGATCGTAGGCGTTGAGGTCCGGCTCCAGCGCCACGCCAGCCTTGTGCAAGGTCTGATGGTCGGCCGAGCCGGGTAGCGGTGTCAGACAGAAGAACTCCAACACGTCCAGCGGCAGCTCGCGTTTGATCAATTCGATGTCGGCGCGAATGCTCTCGACGGTGTCGCCCGGAAAGCCCAGGATGTAACCACAGAGCGTGGTCACGCGCGCGCGCTGCCAGGTCAGCAGCATCTCGCGGTAGTTGGCGATCTTGTTCTGCTTCTTGCCGGCGGCCTGGAGGTTGGCCGGATTGATGTTCTCGAGTCCGATGAAGACCCGCGACACCCCGGCTTGTCGCGCCCTCTCGACGAAGCCGGGCAGGGTGTGACACATGGTGTCGACCTGGATCGTGAAACTGAATCGGACGCCCAGTTCTTCGCGTACCGCGGCGATGCGCTCGAAGATGGTCTGCCAGTTGCGGTTGCGCGCGAAGTTGTCGTCGGTGATGAAATACTGGCGGATGCCGTGAGCCAAGTTGGCTCGCAGCAGGCGTTCTACGTCGTCGGCGTCGCGATAGCGGGATCGGCGCCCCTGGACGTTGATGATGGTGCAAAAACTGCAAGTGAAAGGGCAGCCGCGTCCGGCGTCGAAGGTGCCGGGCATGGTCGAATAGCGGCGCACGACCTCGGGCGGGAGAAAAGGCAGCGGCTGACCTTGCATGTCCGGGAGGTCATCCATGAAGTCGTAAAGCGGTTGCAGCGTCCCCGCGTGGGCGGCGCGCAACAGGTCGATGACGCGTCCTTCGCCTTCGCCGGCGAACAGCGTGATGCCCTCGTCCATCGCGGTTCGAAGCTCCGGTGGCAGTTCGGGCAGCATGGCCAGGCAGCCGCTGACGTGGAACCCGCCGATCGCGACCGGCAGCCCGGCGGCACGAAACGGCCGGGCTAGATCCAGCGCCCGTGGAAACTGGTTGGACTGCACGCCCACCAGGCAGATGAGTCCGCCGCCGCCTCCGCGGCGGATGCGCTGGATGATGCGGTGCACCGGAATCACGGTGTTGGTCTCGTCGTAGGCGTGGATGTCGATGTCTATGTCCGCACCGAGAACCTGTCGCTCACGAGCCTCCTGCATCAGGCCATAGAGGCAGGCGAGTGAATTCGAGGGAACCCAGGCCCGGCGCCACTGGATCACATAGCCCTGGTCGTCGTAGTGGGACGGCTTGATCAACACCACATGGAAGGTACGCCGTGCCTTGTCGGTGCCGCGGAGAATGTCGGTCGGGAGCCCGGATGTACTGTTTCGAGGGCCGTTGCCACGCGGCTCGGGGGACGAAGCGGCCGATTGAGACCGAGGCTGGTGACTGACGCTGGGTTGGCTCGTGGGCATCGGGTGACCTGCCGAACTCGGCTCTTGTCGGTGTGGCGTAAAAGCGAGCATAGACGACCTTGCGTTGCAGCGTCAGCCCTTCAGGCCATCGGCTGGGCCCCCATCGCGAGGTGCTCAGCGATCCGATTCGGCCTCGTGCAGCAGATGCCGCGGCCGAATCCCGAGCAGCCATAGGGTCGCGAGATACACGAAGCCGCCGAGCAGGATCCAGACGAATAGCCTGGCGACCCGCTCGAGCCCGCCGAGCGCGAGCCAGTCGGCGGTCGGTCCGGCCCCGAGGTGCAAGAGGCCGCCCATCAAGATCGTCGCCGAACCCACCTTCGCGCACAGGCCGGCCCAGCCGGCCTCCGGCCGATAGATCCCGGCGCGCATCAGCCCGAGAAGCAAGAGCACGGCATTGAGGCCGGCGGCCAGACTCGTCGCCAGCGCCAGCCCGGCATGCCCGAGGGGCGCCATCAGGGCCAGGCTCATCAGCAGATTGGCGGCCAGCGCGATCAACGCGATGCGCACGGGCGCGGCCATGTCCTGCCGGGCATAGTAGCCTGGTACCAGCACCTTGATCGCCATGAAGGCGACCAGCCCCACCGCATAGGCCATCAGGCTGTAACTGGTCATCGCGACATCGCTGGCGCCGAACTCGCTGGAATGGAACAGCGTCGCGATCAGCGGGCCGGCCAGTACGACGAGGCCGGTGCCGGCCGGTACCCCGAGCATCAGCACCCAGCGCAACGCCCAGTCGAGTGTGTGCGAGAAGGCCTGCGGCGTCTCCGCCGCGTACCGCCGCGACAAGCGCGGCAAGATCACGACCCCGAGCGCGACGCCGAGAAGCCCCAGCGGAAACTCGACTAGCCGATCCGAGTAGTAGAGCCATGAGATGCTGCCGGCGACCAAGAAGGACGCGAGCAGCGTATCGAGCAAGAGGTTGATCTGCGTGACCGAGACACCGAGCAGGGCCGGTCCCATCAGGCCGGCGATTCGACGCACCCCGGGGTCGCGCGGCCGCACCCGCGGGCGGGGCAGCAGTCGCAGCCGCGCGAGGAAAGGGAGTTGGAAGGCCAGTTGCATGATGCCGGCGATCAAGACTCCCCAGGCCAGCGCGACGATCGGCTCGGGCATCTGCGGTGCGAGCCAGACGGCGCAACCGATCAGGATCAGATTGAGCAGCACCGGCGTGAACGAGGGCACACCAAAACGCTCGAAGGTGTTGAGCAGACCGCCGGCCAGCGCAGTCAGGCCGATGAACAATAAGTAAGGGAAGGTGAGCCGCAGCATCTCGGTGGTCAGCTCGCGCTGCCCGAGATCGCCGGCAAAACCGGGTGCAAACGCCAGCAGCAGCGGCGGCGCAGCGAGCACACCGAGCGCCGTGATCAGGAGGAGCGCGAGCCCCAGCGTTCCGGCGAGGCTGTCGACGAGCCCTTTGAGGTCGGCGAAGGAGCGCCGCTGGCGATACTCCTCGAGGACCGGGACCAGCGCGGCCGAGAAGGCCCCTTCGGTGAAGAGCCGGCGCAGGAAATTGGGGATCTTGAACGCGACGAAGAAGGCGTCGGTGGCCCCGTCGGCCCCGAACAGACGCGCGATGACGAGGTCGCGGGCGAAGCCGAGCAGGCGCGACAGCAGCGTATTGCCGCCGACCTGTGCGATCGAGGCGGTCAACGACGGCATCGGTTGAGATCCCGGGCGGCCGGGCCTGTCGCTTCCCGGCGATTGGCCGCCGAGTCGGCCGGCATTGGGTTGGTTTGCATCCGCTGGTAGGCTGGGCTAGAGTGATCCATCATTCTTCCGATCGTTGAACAAGTCCTCGCATGGCCTCGTCGCGGCCAGCCGTGAATACCCGCCTTTAGGCTCGCTGGCGATAACCCTTTCGCCGAAGGCCGCGCCTACGCCATGCGAATAGGTGACGAGACGATCAATGGCGGCCCGCGATATCGAGGAGGTATCGATGAACGAAGCTAAGCAAGGCGACACCGTAAAGGTTCACTATACCGGGACGCTCGATGACGGCACTGTGTTCGATTCGTCGCGTGGCAACGCACCGCTCGAGTTCACGCTCGGGGCCGGTGATGTGATTCCTGGCTTCGACAGCGCTGTTACCGGCATGGCGGCCGGTGACACCAAGACAGTCGTGATCCCGGCCGCCGAGGCCTATGGGCCGCGCAACGAGGAGATGACGCAGCCGATCCCGCGCGCGGCGATCCCCGACGAGATCGAGTTGGCGGCGGGCCTGATCCTGCATGCCGAGGCCCCGGATGGCAACAAGCTGAGTTTCACCGTCGTCGAGTTCGATGACGAGCGTGTACTGATCGACGGCAATCATCCGCTCGCCGGTCGCGATCTGACCTTCGCGCTGGAGCTGGTCGAGATCGCCTGATCCGGTCAGCACCGGCGAAAATCCCCCCACAGCACTTGGATGGCGGCGATCGCCGCCAGCGGGGCCGTCTCGGTTCGCAGGATCCGTGGGCCGAGCCGGACCCCAGTGAAGCCGGCGCGAAGCGCCGTACCCCGCTCCTCGTCATCGAGTCCGCCTTCGGTGCCCACCAGCAGGGTCACGGCCCCTTGCGGTGCCGCCAGATCGGGCAGGCACCCTTCGGCGCGCGGATCCAGCAACAGGCCGCCGGGCTGCCCCCGCGCGAGCCAGTCGCCGAGCCGAGTCGTGGGCGCCAGCAACGGCAGCCGACGCCGACCGCTTTGCTCGCAGGCGGAGATCAGGATGCCGCGCCAATGCCGTTCGCGTTTCGCGAGTCGGTCTCCTGCGAGCCGCACGACACTGCGTTCGGTGAACAGCGGTTGAATCTCATTGACGCCGAGCTCGACGGCCTTCTGCAGCGCGTAATCGAAGCGCTCCCCTCGCGAGACCCCGAGGCCGAGGCGAATCGTCAGGCTCGGGTGCGCCTCCGGGAGTCCGTCCGCCTGCTCGACCGCGATCCGCACGCCGCGTCGGTTGGTATCTAGCAATCGGCCGGCATAGTCCAGGCCGTCGCCGTTGAACAGCCGGATCGCGGTCCCGGTCGTCAGGCGCAAAACGCCGATCAGGTGCTGCGTCGCGTCGGGCGGGAGGACGAGCGTCTGACCTGGTGCCAGGGGCTCGTCGACGAAGATCCGGTGGTCGCGCATCTCGAATCACTCCGCATCGGGCCAGGGCCGATGATCATCCCAGGTGACACGCGATCCGTCGCCGGCCGCCACGGGCAGGGCATGGGTGCCTTGATCGAGGTCGCACAGGCGGGCGGTCCCGTGGCGTCCTCTCGCCACTATCAATGGCCAGGTGGCCAGATCGGCCGGATTCGCCACGGTGCGCGCGCCCTACGGGATCAGGTCGTGCGTTCCTCGCCCCCGGCTCGAGCGGCGCGAAAGGCCGGGACGACGCGCCCGTCGATCAGGTCGGCAAGCGGCGCGAGTTCCGGGTAGGCCCTTGCCACGGCCAGCACATAGTCGAGCGTGCGGGGGATGTCGGCCAAGTAGCCGGGTCGGCCATCACGCAGCTTCAGACGCGCGAAGATCCCGGCGGCCTTCAGGTGGCGCTGGACGCCCATCAGGTCCATCCAGCGCGGCACCCGGTCGATGAGTCCGGGATCCAGGATCCGCCGCTCCTGGGCCAGGTCGAGATAGTCATGCAACCACGCCTGAACTCGTTCGGCTGGCCAGGCGATGTAGCAATCGCGGAGCAGCGAGACCAGATCATAGGTCAGTGGCCCAAGCACTGCATCCTGAAAGTCCAGGATCCCGGGCGACGGCGTGCTGACCATCAGGTTGCGTGAATGGTAGTCGCGATGCACGGCAACCTGCGGTTGCTGCAAGGCGTTGTCGACCAGCAGGTCGCGAATGGTCGCGAGCGCGCGGAGCTCGCCGTCACGCAACGAGAGCCCGAGCAGGCCGGCCAGCAGCCAGTCGTCGAAGATCGCCAATTCGCGCCGCAGCAAGGCCTCGTCGTAGGCCGGCAAGCCGGTCGTCGGAGCCCGGTCCTGGATCAGGATCAGCGCACCGAGCGCGTCGCGGTACAGCCGCTCGGCGCGTTCGGCATCGAGCACCTCCAGAAATGTCTTGGTACCCAGATCACTGATCAGCAGAAAGCCCTGCTCGAAATCGGCGGCAAGGACCTGTGGCAGGTTGAGTCCGACGGCACGCCAGGCCGCGGCGATCCGTGCGAAGCGGCGACCGTCCTCGCGCTCGGGTGGGGCGTCCATCGCGATCAGCGTGCGGTGGCCGAGCTCGATCCGCCAGTAGCGCCGCGCGCTGGCATCGCCGGCGACCGCGGTCATCGCCAGCGGTGGGGCACCGAGTTGTGCGCCGAGCCAAGCGGTCAGGCGCATGGTGCGGTCGGACATACAGATACTCCAAGGGGGCGTGGGGCGGATCGCGGTGCCGAATTTGTTCCATGTCCCGCCTGAGGCGAAGCTCGGTCTCGCGCGGATGATGGTGCATCGCGAGCATCCGGAAGATCCGGATCCCGCTCCTCCAGGCGTTCGAATGCCTCGGCGACGACGCGCGCACGGGTGCGCTCATCGGGAGCCGAGGTCGGGGCTTCGTACAGGGCGACGCGCGAGGTCGCGGTCGAGTACTCTGCCAGCGCATTGGCCTCGCGGCAAGTCGCGGCGGGCCAAACGCCGGGCAAAGAGAGGCGTATTTGCAATATATAAAATTAGGATAATTGTATTTGCAAATAGTCGGTGCGTGCCTAATCTTGCGGATTTATGACCAAGTTGAATGGTCAATAATTCTCAGCCGGTCTCGCACGGCTTGCGCGTGCCTCCGTTTGGCGGAAGGGTGCGCGGCCACCGATCGGCGGTCTGGCCCATCACCGCTACCGAGGTATTCACGATGACCCGCGACGAACAGATCAAGGCCCTCGAGCAGGACTGGGCGGAGAACCCGCGCTGGACGGACGTCCGGCGCGGCTACACCGCCGCCGATGTTGTGCGCCTGCGAGGCTCGCTGCAGCCCGTTCACACCTATGCCGAGCGTGGTGCCGAGCGTCTTTGGCACCTGCTCCGCGGTGGTTCGAAGAAGGGTTATGTCAACTGTATGGGGGCCATCACCGGTGGGCAGGCCTTGCAGCAGGCCAAGGCCGGGATCGAGGCCATCTATCTGTCCGGTTGGCAGGTCGCCGCGGACGGGAACACGTCGGAGACCATGTATCCGGATCAATCGCTGTACGCGTACGATTCGGTGCCGACGATGGTGCGGCGCATCAACAACGCGTTCAAGCGCGCCGATGAGATCCAGTGGGCGAAAGGCGTGGAGCCGGGCGACGAGCGTTATGTCGACCACTTCCTGCCGATCGTCGCCGATGCCGAGGCCGGATTCGGCGGCGTTCTGAACGCGTTCGAGCTGATGAAGAACATGATCGTCGCCGGGGCCGCCGGTGTGCACTTCGAGGACCAGTTGGCCGCGGTCAAGAAGTGCGGGCACATGGGCGGTAAGGTTTTGGTCCCGACGCAAGAAGCGGTACAGAAGCTGATCGCCGCGCGCCTGGCGGCCGATGTTTGCGGTGTCCCGACCTTGCTGTTGGCGCGCACCGACGCCGAGGCGGCGAACCTGCTCACCTCCGATTTCGATCCCAACGACCAACCCTTCGTCATCGGTGACCGGACCAGCGAAGGCTTCTACCGCGTCAAGAACGGGCTGGAGCAGGCGATCAGCCGCGGTGTCGCCTATGCGCCCTATGCGGACCTGGTTTGGTGCGAGACAGCGACGCCGGATCTCGGGTTCGCGCGCGAGTTCGCGACCGCGGTGCTCGCCGAGAACCCGAACAAGCTCCTTGCCTACAACTGCTCGCCGTCGTTCAACTGGCGCAAGAACCTCGATGATGTGACCATCGCGCGGTTCCAGGACGAGCTGTCGGACATGGGTTACAAATACCAGTTCATCACGCTCGCCGGCATCCACAGCATGTGGTACAACATGTTCGATCTCGCCTATGAGTATGCGCGTGGCGAGGGGATGCGTCACTATGTCGAGAAGGTCCAGGAGCCCGAGTTCGCGGCGCGCGACAAGGGCTACACCTTCGTCTCCCACCAGCAGGAGGTCGGCGCCGGCTATTTCGACGACGTGACCACGGTGATCCAGGGTGGCGCCTCGTCGGTCACGGCGTTGTCCGGGTCCACCGAGGAGGCGCAGTTCACGAGCGCTGCCCGCCGCTGAGGCATTGACCGAGGCGCCGGAACCGGTGATCCTCTCGGCATTCGACGCCTTGACCTGGGGATGCCGCGGAGAAGATGTGGAAGAAGATCGCCGGACCGGCGCTGCTGTTGGCGGTGATCGTCGCGCTGGCGGTGTTGTTGGTCGATCCCTGGTCGCGCGCTCCGGTGCCGCCGGGGTCGGGCACCGTCACAGCGGCGCCGAGCGATATCGTCGGGCGCCAAGGCGCGCTCGTCGATCGCGTCGTCTTCACGCGCGAGGGCGACCTCGGCAAGGTCACGGGCCTGATCGAGAGCGGTACGCTGCACATCTTCGGTCAGGGCATCACGAGCTCGGCCGTGTTCCGTCGCCTGCGCGACACCGAGGGCGCCGCCTACGATCTGGCCTACGGCTCGTCGATGGAGGTGACGGTCAACCCGGCCGGTCCCCTCTTCGCGAATGGTGATCTCAACCCCTTCCATGTCCCGGCGATTCGCGAGGCGCTGAACTGGCTGATCGACCGGCGCTATGTCGCCGACGAACTCTATGGTGGCCTGGCGGTGCCGCGCGTCCTGCCGCTGAGCACGGCCTTCGCCGATTACGCGCGGCTGGCCGACCAGGCCCGCGCGCTCGAACTCTATTACCGCCATGACCCGCTCGCCGCGCGCGAGCGGATCCGCCGCGAGATGGAGGCCCTCGGCGCCGAGCTCGTCGGCCGACTCTGGCACTTCGAGGGCCGCCCGGTGCGGCTGCGACTCTTGATCCGTACCGAGGACACCCGCCAGCAGATCGGCGACTATCTCGCGAACCTTCTGGAGGATCAGGGCTTTCGCGTCGACCGGCTGTACCGCACCGCCGAGGAGGCTTCGCGCATCTGGATCGCCGGCGACCCCCGTGCCGGCGGCTGGCATCTCTACACCGGTGGCTGGGTCGCGACCGTCGTCAATCGCGACGAGGCCGGCAGTTTCAGCTACTACTACACGCCCCGTGGTCGGCCCGAGCCGCTGTGGCAGGTCTATGAACCCGATCCCGAGTTCGACGCGATCGCCGAGCGGCTGGAGCGCCGCGACTATGCGACCTGGGACGAGCGCCAGGTGCTGATGGTCCGCGCGCTCGAGCTCGCGATGCGCGATTCGGTGCGGGTCTGGGTCGCCGATCAGCTCAATGTCGCGCCGCGCTCGCGCGAGCTCGATCTGGCCTCGGACCTGGCCGGCGGCGTCGCCGGCTCCTGGCTGTGGCCATACACGATCCGCTTTCACGGCCGGGTCGGCGGCGAGGTCGTGTTCGGCGTGCCGAACTTGTTGACCGAGCCCTGGAACCCGGTCGCCGGCAGCAACTGGCTCTATGATCAATTGATCATGCGCGCGCTCGATGACCCGACGCTGCTGCCCGATCCCTACACCGGACTCTTTTGGCCGCAACGGATCGCGCGGGCCGAGGTCAGCGTGCAGCAGGGCGTGCCGGTGACCCGAACACACGATTGGCTGACGCTCGACCACGAACCCGAGATCCGGGTCTCGGCCGAGGCCTGGATCGACTGGGATCCGACCGCGCGGCGGTTCGTCACAGTCGGCGAGCGCCATCCCGACGGGCTCACGGCCCGCACGCGGACCCGTGTCCATTACGAGGCCGGCTTTCTGGCGCGCCGTTGGCACGATGGCAGCCCGATGTCGCTCGCTGATCTGGTGCTGCCCTGGATCCTGGCCTTCGACCGTGCCGATCCCGACAGTCCACTCTACGATGCGAGCTACGTGCCGACCTTCGAGGTCTTCCAACGCCACTTTCGCGGCTGGCACATCGTCTCGCGCGAGCCGCTCGTCATCGACGTCTACAGCGACCAGATCTTTCCGGACGCCGAATCGATCGTCGCCGCGCGCACGCCGTCGGTCTCGCCGTGGCACACGCTGGCCGTCGGAATCCTCGCCGAGCGGGCCGGCGACCTGGCCTTCTCATCGGACAAGGCCGATCGCCTCGAGATCGGCTGGATGAGTCTGGTCGCCGGCCCGAGCTTGGCGATCCTCGAGCGGCACCTGGCCCGAGCCCTTCAGCAGGCGCATGTGCCCTACTACGAGGTTCTGGCGGCGGTCCTCGCCGATGGCGAACCGGCCGCGCGCTACCAGGCCCTGACCCGCTGGTTCGAAGAGCGCCGCCACTTCTGGGTCGGCGATGGCCCCTTCTATCTGCGCTCGGTGCACCCGGTGGAGCGGACCGTCGTGCTGCAGCGGTTCGAGGCCTTTCCGGACCCGGCCGACAAGTGGCTGCGCTTCACGGATCCGCAGATCCCGGAACTGGCCCTTGACGGGCCGCTCGTGATCGCGCTGGATCAGGAGCTCGAGCTCGATCTCGCGATCAGCTTCGCCGGTGAGCCCTATCCGGCCGAGGCCATCGAGACGGCCGACTTCCTGCTGTTCGACGGCACGGGCCGGCTGGTCGAGCGCGGCGCGGCCGAGCCCGTCGCGCCCGGGCAATGGCGGATCCGGCTGACGCCGGCGCAGATCGCCGCCGTCGGTCCCGGGGCCAACAGCCTCGAGGTCGCCGTGACCTCGCG
>NZ_JBDKXB010000010.1:0-122180 GCF_041197575.1 Thioalkalicoccus limnaeus
TGTACTTGGCCTCCAGCCGTGCGAACACCTCATCGGCAGGCTTGGGCACGCCACTGGCCTTGCCGGCCGCGATGTCGGTGCGCAGGGCTTGCAGCTCCGCCTGATGACGTTGTTCGTGCTCCTCCAGCAGACGCAGGCCGGCGCGGACGACTTCGCTGGCGTTGTTGAAGCGGCCACTTTGCAGTTGCTCGCGGATGAAGGTCTCGAAGTGGCTGCCCAGGGCGACACTGGTTGGCATGGCGCATCTCCTATCTGTTAATAACAGTTATTAAATTAGCGCCTGCCGCGTTCGTCAACGCCGGAGCAAGATCGAGGGAGGTGAGCATTCCCGATGTTCACCCTAGCCCGCCACCAGGTCGAGGTAGCGCCCGGTCTCGCCCCGGTAGAGCCAGACGATGCCAAGCAGGTTCTGCTCTTGCTCGGGGGAAAAGTTGTCGATCTTGCAGGTGACTTTTCGATAGAAGTCGGAGCGGATGGCGACCGTGACATCCACGTCGCCGGTCTCGACCAGCTTCTGGCGCACCTTGGCCTCGTCGCGGGAGGCAGAGGAGGCCTGGGACGACATGACGAACCCGGCTCGGCCCTTGTTCGTTCAGATAGCTGTAGAAGCAGCTGATCCAGACGTAGTTGCCGTTGCTGACCTTGCCCTTCTTGTTGACGCCGGGCAGGCCGAGGGGCAGGCGCGGGTCGCTCTCGACCTTGTCGGCGTCGATCTCGTCGACGTTGAAGGGGGGATTGACCATGACGAAGTCGGCCTTGCGCAGCAGCTGGCCGAGCACGGCGTTGTCGAGTTCCTGATTCTCGCTCTTGGGCAGCACGCCGCGCAGGTTCTCGTAGTCGGCCTCTATGGACTCCATGGCGTCGATGATCGCCTTCGCGCGGTCGGCACTGTCGGGCAGGGCCACCAGGGTGTCGAACTGGGCCTTGGGCCGCAGGAAGATGGCGCTCTTCGGCGAGAAATCCTCTTTGGTCAGCGGCCGGGTCTTGCCAGCGCGTGTTGGCAGGGCCGCCTCGATGGCATCCTTGACGCTCAGAAAGCGGCTGTAGGCGTGGCGCAGAAAAACCAGGCCCATGACCGGCAGAAAATACTCGTTGCTGGCGTAATTGGAGTCGGCCCGCAGGGTGTCCGCCGCACTCCAGAGCCGCCTTCGCGCGGCAAACGTCAAGCGCGACCTTGACATCCGTCGGGAAATTCCCGTTCGCCACGGAACCTTCGGATTCCCTCCGACACACCCTGCCGCCACTCGGCAAGTGAGCCATCGGAAGGCCAGTACGAAAGAACCAACCGCAGCGCGGCACTGAAATCGGGCTTGGCTCGGCGCGAAGTGAAAGTGTCGACATGCCAAACTTGACATCAGGGAGTTATCAGCTAAAGTTGGCTCAATTCCGGTTTGAGTGTCGACACTATGCCGAAGGCGCAGCGCTCGTTTCCGACGATGACCATTGCCGACGAGGTCTTCGCGAAGATCCGTCAGGCGATCGTCGCCGGCGAGATCGCGAGCGGCAGCAAGATCAGCGAACCGGAGATGGCGGCCCGTTATGGCATCAGCCGCGGACCACTGCGCGAGGCGATGCGCCGGCTCGAGGCGTCGAACCTCGTCGAGCGCCGGGCGAACTGCGGGGCGCGGGTGGTCGGCTTGTCGTTCGCTGGGCTGATCGAGATCTATCAGTTGCGCGAGGCCCTCGAAGGCCTGGCCGCGCGCCTGGCGGCCGAATCGATGCAACCGGCCGAGGTCGCCGAGCTGCGCGCGCTGTTGGCGCGTCACTGCGATCAGGTGGCCGAGGATCCGACCGGCGCCTATTTCCAGAAGGAAGGGGATCTGGATTTTCACTTTCGCATCGCGCAAGGTAGCCGGAACGAGCGCCTGATCGCGATGCTCTGCAACGATCTCTATTTTCTGGCCCGGATGTACCGCTACCAGTTCGGCATGAGCGGTGACCGTTCCCAGGCGGCGCTCGATGAGCACGGCCTCATCGTCGAGGCGATCGCCGATCGCGACGGCGAGTCGGCCGAATGGCTGACCCGCCGCCATATCCGCGCCTCGCGCCGCCATGCCGAGCAGCGTCTGGGCGGCGTCCATCAACCAGCGAGACGAACCATATGACCGAAGCACGCACCCCGGGCGCCCGGTTGCGCCAGGCCGTCGCCGACGAGCACCCACTACAGGTGGTCGGGACGATCAACGCCTACCATGCGATGATGGCCGAGCGCACCGGCTATCGCGCCCTGTACCTGTCCGGAGGCGGTGTCGCGGCGGCCTCGTACGGTTTGCCGGACCTTGGCATGACGAGCCTCGACGACGTCTTGGAGGATGTGCGGCGCATCACCTATGCGACCGATCGGCCACTGCTGGTCGACGCCGACACCGGTTGGGGTGGGGCCTTCAACATCGCCCGCACTGTGCGTCAGTTGATCCGCGCCGGGGCCGCGGGCTGCCACATCGAGGACCAGGTGGCGGCCAAACGCTGCGGGCATCGGCCCGGCAAGGCGATCGTCCCGCAGTCCGAGATGGTCGACCGGATCAAGGCCGCGGTCGATGCCCGTGACCAGGATTTCGTGATCATGGCGCGCACCGATGCGTTGGCCGTCGAGGGCCTCGATGCGGCGATCGATCGCGCGGCGGCCTGTGTCGAGGCCGGGGCCGACATGATCTTCCCCGAGGCCATGGTCGAGCTCGACCAGTACCGGCGTTTCGCCGCGGCCGTTCAGGTGCCGATCCTGGCCAACATCACCGAGTTCGGGGCCACGCCGCTGTTCACGACGCAAGAGCTCGCCGAGGCCGGCGTGGCGCTGGTGCTCTATCCTTTGTCGGCGTTCCGGGCGATGAACAAGGCGGCGCTGAACGTCTATCAGGCGATTCGCCGCGACGGGACTCAGGCCGGCGTCGTCGAGACGATGCAGACGCGCCAAGAGCTCTACGATTACTTGAACTATCACGGCTTCGAACAAAAGCTCGACGCCCTGTTCGCCGAGGGTCAGGCGTGACGCGCGCGCGGGCCTAGCCGTTTCTTCCACGGGCGGCCGGTTCCACGGGACCATTTGCCGCGTCCGACCTCGCGGTCGGACCGGTGCAGGGGCCGCCTCACGACACCGCACGAGGAGCAAGACCATGGCCGAAGAGCAACAGACTCAGGCACCCAAGCCGAAGAAATCGGTGGCCCTGTCCGGCACCGTCGCCGGCAACACCGCGATCTGCACCGTGGGCCGAACCGGCAACGACCTGCACTACCGCGGCTACGATATCCTGGACTTCGCCGATCAGGCCGAATTCGAGGAGATCGCCTACCTGTTGATCCACGAACACCTGCCGACGCATGCGGAGCTGGTCGCGTACAAGCGCCGCCTGAAGGCGTTGCGCGGTTTGCCGGCGGCCTTGAAGAAGGCGTTGGAACAGATCCCGCCGTCGGCCCATCCGATGGACGTGATGCGCACCGGCGTGTCCTTGCTCGGTACGATGGAGCCGGAAAAGGATGACATGCCGGTCGCGGGGGCCAAGGCGATCGGTGACCGCTTGATGTCGTGCCTCGGCTCGATGCTGCTCTACTGGCACCACTACAGCCACAACGGGCGGCGGATCGAGGTCGAGACCGACGACGATTCGATCGGCGGGCATTTCCTGCACCTGCTGCACGGCCGGCCCCCGTCCGCCGAGTGGGTGCGCGCGATGCACACCTCGCTGATCCTGTATGCGGAACACGAGTTCAATGCCTCGACCTTTACCGGACGCGTCGTCGCCGGTACCAATTCGGACATCTATTCGGCGATCACCGGGGCCATCGGCGCGCTGCGTGGCCCCAAGCACGGTGGTGCCAACGAGGCCGCGTGCGAGATCCAGAGCCGCTATGTCAGTGCCGACGAGGCCGAGGCCGATATCCGTGAACGGGTCGCGCGCAAGGAGATCGTGATCGGTTTCGGCCATCCGGTCTATACCGTGTCCGACCCGCGCAACGAGGTGATCAAGACGGTCGCGCGCCGCCTGTCGGTGAACAACGACGACCTGCTGATGTTTCAGGTGGCCGAGCGCCTCGAGACGGTGATGTGGGACCTCAAGCGGATGTTCCCGAACCTCGATTGGTTCTCCGCCGTGTCCTACGCCCAGATGGGCATCCCGACGCCGCTGTTCACGCCGATCTTCGTGATCTCGCGGACGACCGGCTGGGTGGCCCATGTCATCGAGCAACGGCGCGACGGCAAGATCATCCGACCGAGCGCGAACTACACCGGTCCCGAGAACCGGCGCTGGGTCCCGATGGAGCGGCGCTGAACCTGAGTTGGCAGCGCTCGTCGCGAGCGCGCGGCGGTCGCTGAGCCCGATCCTTCGCCTACGGCGCCCAGCCAGGTGGGTGGGCGTCTCATTCGCGTCAGCTGCTCGTTTCAAGGACAAGCCTTAATCCACCTCTGAATGATCCCAAGGAGACCCCTATGAGTTCCCATATCGCCGATACCAATGTTCGGCCGGATCCGGATCCGGAACTGGTCGCGATCGCCGACTACGTCTGCGATCACGAGGTCCAGTCGCAGGAGGCGCTGACTACGGCACGCCACTGCCTGATGGATTCGCTCGGCTGCGCGATGCTCGCGCTCCAGTACCCCGAAGCGATTAAGCATCTGGGGCCGATCGTGCCCGGCACCCAGGTCCCGAACGGCGCCCGAGTGCCGGGGACCCAATTCGTTCTCGACCCGGTGAAGGCCGCCTGGGACATCGGCGCGCTGGTGCGCTGGCTCGATTTCAACGACACCTGGCTCGCCGCCGAGTGGGGTCATCCGTCGGACAACCTGGCCGCGATCCTGGGACTCGGCGACTACCTGGCCCGCAGGGCGGTCGCCGAAGGCCGCGCGCCGATGACGATGGCCGAGGTGCTGCGCTACATGGTCAAGGCGCACGAGATCCAGGGTGTCCTGGCGCTCGAGAACAGCTTCAACCGGGTCGGTCTCGACCACGTGGTGCTGGTCAAGGTCGCGTCGGCGGCGGTCGCGGCGCGGATGCTCGGCGCGAGCAAGGAGCAGGTCGTCGATACGCTGAGCCAGGCCTGGGTCGATGGCCAGTCGCTGCGCACCTATCGTCATGCCCCGAACACGGGTTCGCGCAAGTCCTGGGCGGCGGGCGATGCCGCCTCGCGCGCAGTGCGCCTGGCGATGATCGTCGACAAAGGCGAGATGGGTCTGCCGAGTGTCCTGTCGGCGCCGCGCTGGGGCTTCTATGACGTGCTGTTCGGTGGCAACCGATTCGCGTTCCAGCGCGACTACGGGACCTATGTGATGGAGAACGTCCTGTTCAAGATCAGCTTCCCGGCGGAATTTCATGCGCAGACCGCGGTCGAGTGCGCGATGCAGCTGCATCCGCAGGTCAAGGACAGCATCGACCGGATCGACCGGATCGAACTCGCGACGCAGGAATCGGCGGTGCGCATCATCAGCAAGGACGGCCCGCTGCACAACCCGGCCGATCGCGACCACTGCTTGCAGTACATGGTCGCCGTGGCCCTGATCTTCGGCCGCCTGACGGCGGCCGATTACGAGGACGCGATTGCCACGGATCCGCGCATCGATGCGCTGCGCGAGCGGATGGAAGTCCGCGAGGAACCGCGTTACACGCGCGATTACCTGGATCCGGAGAAGCGTTCGATCGCGAACTCGGTGCAGATCTTCTTCACCGATGGCACCAGCACCGACCGGGTCGAGATCGAATACCCGATCGGCCACCGTCGCCGCCGCGCCGAGGGCATCCCAGTGCTCGAGCGCAAGTTCATGGCCGCGCTGCGCACCCGGTTCCCGAAGGGTCAGGCGCAACGGATCTTCGATCTGTGCCAGGATCCGGGCCGTCTCGCCGCGACCCCGGTCAACCAGTTCATGGACCTCTTCGTGATCTGACCGCGAAACGGTTTGTCTGGTGAAGGCTGCGGTCGGTCCGCCGGCCGCAGCCACCCGGGCTTCCGCATGGGGCCATGACCGCTCCGGCGGTCGTCGGGTCATCTCCGGCGGCGGAAATCAGGGTATCCTTAGTGCCCAGGTCGCTTGGGAGGCACTGCCAGGTGTCGGCGTCGCCCCGGGCGTTTCGGCCATTCCCGGCGTGCCATCATGGGGTCGCGATATGTTTACGGGCATCATCCAGGCGGTGGGCGAGGTGCACCGGCTCGAGCCGCGCGGTGGCGATCTGCGTCTCGTCGTCGGGACCGGTGCACTGCCGATGACCGACGTCGCGATCGGCGACAGTATCGCGGTCAATGGTGTGTGCCTGACCACGGTGCACCTCGAAGGGCCGGCCTTCGCCGCCGACGTCTCGCGCGAGACCCTGTCGCAGACGACCTTGGGTGGACTGCGCAGCGGATCTCCGGTCAATCTCGAGAAGGCGCTGACGTTGGCGACGCCACTCGGCGGGCACCTGGTCAGCGGCCATGTCGACGGGGTCGGCGAGGTGCTCGAGCGTCGCGAGGAGGCGCGGGCTTGGCGATTGCGCGTGCAGGCCCCGGACGACCTGGCGCGGTACATCGCGCCGAAGGGGTCGATCTGCGTCGATGGCACGAGCTTGACCGTCAATCGCGTCAGCGGGGCTTGCTTCGAGCTGACGATCGTGCCGCACACCTGGCAAGCGACGATCATCGCCGGCTATCGACCCGGCACCCGGGTGAATCTCGAGGTCGATCTGATCGCCCGCTATCTCGAGCGCCTGTTGCTCGGCGAACGGGCCGCGGATCCGCAGGCCGGGTCCGGCCTCACCGAGGCCTTCCTGGCCCGCCACGGCTTCATTCCGTCCGCCTCCTGATGGTCAGGGCCGGCCGGCCTGCCCGAACATGACCCGGCGGCGTTTGTCCGAACGGCAGATCGAGCGGATCCGCACCATCCAGGAGCGGCGTCGGCGGCGACTCGAAGAACGCACCACCGACATCTTGAGCGAACTCGACGAGCCCGCGGCGCCAGCGGTCGGGTGGGTCGTGGCCCGACACGGCGCGAACCTGGCCGTCGAGGATGAAGGCGGGCGGGTCTGGCATTGCCTGTCACGCCAGAATATCGGCGATCCGGTCTGCGGCGACCAGGTGTGCTGGCAGTCAGCCGGTCCCGGGCAGGGTGTCGTGACGGCGCTGTTGGCGCGTCGCACCCTGCTCGAACGGCCCGATCAGAGCGGCCGGGCGCGGCCGCTGGCCGCGAACATCGATCAACTGGTCGTGGTGTTGGCGCCGCGGCCGGAACCGAGCACCTATCTGCTCGATCAATACCTGGTCGCCGCCGAACGCATGGGTGTCGCGGCGCTGATCGCCGGGGCCAAGATGGACCTGCTGAGCGACGCGGAACGACGGCTGTTCCAGCCGCGCTTCGAGCACTACGCGCGGATCGGCTACCCCGTGATCTGGTTCAGTCTGCGCGAGGACCAATCGCTGGCGGGGTTGAATGATCACTTGCGTGGGCACACCAGCATCCTCGTCGGGCAGTCCGGTGTCGGCAAGTCCTCGCTGGTCAAGGCCCTGCTGCCGGATCGCGAGATCCAGATCGGTCGGCTGTCGCAGGCCACGGGTCTCGGTCGTCACACGACGTCGGCAACGACCCGCTATCGCCTCGCCGACAACAGCTTCCTGGTCGATTCGCCCGGCGTGCGCAGCTTTCGGCTCGGGGCGATCGATGCGGGCGACCTCGCGCGGGGATTTCGCGAATTCCGCCCGTACCTCGGCCGCTGCCGTTTCGGCGATTGCGGTCATGATCAGGAACCGGGTTGTGCGCTCAAGCAGGCGGTCGCGGCCGGTGCGATTCATCCAGATCGGCTCGCGACCTTCCTCGCGTTGGCCCGGGGCGCGCATCCCGGCTGATTGGGCTCCTGTTTCGCTCGCCGGCGGTCGGCGAACCGAATCGGACGCGACGACGCGAGCCACGTCCGAATCCGCGCACCTCTCAGCGCACGGCGACGAAGATCTGAGTCAGGATCTCGTTGCCGTGCGCCGCCTTGTCGGGTCCTACCTTGTAGATCTCCAGCGATGGGCGGGTCTTGTCCTGCGCGACACGGACCAGGCGCAGGTGGCTGGTCAGGCTGTACCAGGTCGCCTCCAGGTAGTCGTAACTGCCCTGGAGGTCGGTCTGGTAATAGCGGCCACCGTCGAAGGTCTTGATCTGGAACTCGCCGGGGTCGGTGCCGTCGGGAATCGGGATGCCGAAATCACAGTCGAAGTTCAAGCCTTGCTCGTCGACCTTGCGATACGCAGTGAAAGGGGCACCGGCCGGCTTGACGCCGATCGCGTCCAGATGGGCCGCCAGCCGCGGGAAGTCCGCGCGCATCTGTTCGACCATCTCGTGGATGCTGCCGTGGAAGGGAACGGTGATTGCCGTCAGTGGCTTGCGCTCCATTTGCCCGATGAACCGGATGCGCGGATGGTCGGCCTTGGGGTCGAGGTGGCCGCGCAGCATCGCGAGGCCCAGGTCGTAGTCCTTGCGCAGCAGCCGCGACAGCATCGGTCCCATGGCCCGGAACGCGAACGGCATCACGCCATTGAGGGTCCAGGTCACCTCGGTCCCGCCGTCGACCTTCGTGAACTCCCACTGGATGGTCCCGCGGTAGCGGAACGGGCGGCTCGAGACGATGCGCTGCTCGATTCGAACGGGCTCCTCGAAGCGCACGTTGGTCAGGTGGCCGAGCCCGATGTGGTGGCCGTGCCAGCGGTAGCTTCCGCCCTCCCGATTGGGCTTCGGGTCCTCGCTGTAGGTCAACCGGGCGTTCGGCTCGTGCAGCAACCAGGGGCTCCAGTCCTTCCAGGTCTTCAAATTGCGGACGGCGTCGAAGATGGCCTGGCGATCGCGATCGATGACCAGCGACCGGCGGACCAGGAAGTCCTTGGGCTTGCTCGCGAGAAAGAGGAAGACGACGGCGAAGACGATCAGTGGTGGCAATAGCAGATACAGCATCAGGGTCTCCGATTTGGCTCTGAAAACGGGCGGCGACAAGCCTAGTCGCTTCCGCCAAGCAAAGCGAGTCGCCGGTGGCCGGATCCGCTCGGTGGCTCGGCCTCAGGCCCGGCGGGGATACCGGCGAACCGCCCTGGCGCCTCGCTCGGATCGGCGTCCGAAGGGCGGATTCTGTTATCCTAATCAGTCCGGTCGACTCACCCAAGCCGCCGTTCCCCGAATGATCACACCGCGCCTGTTACCGCTGTTGTTCTTGTTGGTTGCCGCCCAAGCCGCCGCCCGCGACGACGCCTTCGTGCCGGATGCGGCGCCGGCGCCACCGGCCAGTATCCGCGAGACAGCGCCGTCTTGGGACGAGGGGCCGGTCATCCTGCCGCCCTGGCCCGCGGAGGCGGACCTGATCCGGTTCCCGGTCGATGGACCGGACCGTGGTTTCCACTTCGCGATCGATGGTCGCAATCTGGCGATCGGTGACGACGGTGTCGTGCGTTATACGCTCGTTGCCGAATCGGCCAGCGGGGTGCGCAATGTCTCGTTCGAGGGGATTCGCTGCACACCGCGTGGCCAGCATCGAATCTACGCGTACGGCTCGGGCGGCCGCTTCCATCCGGTTGCCGGCAGCGATTGGCAACCGATCTCGGCCACCGGCCCGGACGGGTATCGCTATGACCTGTGGCGGACCTATCTATGTGTCTTTCGCCAGTTCGTGCCCCGTTCGCGAAGTGCGATGCTGAGTGCCCTTCAGCGCGGCCGCGTCCATCCCATGGAGGGGACGGGTTTCTTGCCGGATTGATCGGATTCCCGCCGCCACCATCTTTGCGTTTACGACCCCGTGAGGCCAGATTCAAGCCCGTACCTGGGGTCGATCGGCGTCAGCCGGCGCAGCATCCGTGCGTGCCTGTGTCGGCCGCCGGCACCGGATCAACCTACCGAGAGGTCTGTTCGCAGCATGGATAACCCTTTGCTTTCGATGACCGGGCTGCCGCCCTTCTCGAGGATCGAGCCCGAACACGTCGAGCCGGCGATCGATCGGTTGCTGGCCGACTGCCGCGCGCGGATCGCCGAGCTGACGGGTCCGGATCGGTTGCCGACCTGGGAGTCGTTCGTCGAGCCCCTGGAGATCCTCGATGACCGCCTGAGTCGCGCCTGGTCGCCGGTGAGCCACTTGAACGGCGTCGTCAATGGCGAGGCCCTGCGCGCGGCCTACAATGCCTGTCTGCCGAAACTGACCGACTACGGCACCGAGGTTGGGCAGAACGAGGCCTTGTTTCGTGCCTATCAGGCGGTCGCCGCGCAGGAGCATCTGAACCCGGCCCAACGCAAGCTGCTCGCCAACGCACTACGGGATTTCCACCTGTCAGGTGTGGATCTGCCGGCCGACAAGAAGGCGCGCTACCGGGAGATCAGCCAGGAACTGTCGCAGCTGACGAGCCGTTACTCGGACAACCTGCTCGATGCGACCAACGCCTGGAGCCTACTGTTGCCCGATGACTCGCGGCTCGCTGGCTTGCCGGAGTCGGCCATGGGGCTTGCGGCCCAAACGGCGAGCGAACGCGGTGAGACGGGGTTCATGCTGACCCTCGACCTGCCGTCGTACATCCCGGTCATGACCTATGCCGAAGATCGGGCGCTGCGCCGCGAACTCTACGAGGCCTATGGCACGCGGGCGTCGGACCAGGGGCCGCATGCCGGCCGCTGGGACAATGGCGCGATCATCGAGCGGATCCTCGCGCTGCGTCATGAACTCGCGCAATTGTTGGGCTTTGCCAACTTTGCCGAGCGCTCGCTGGCGACCAAGATGGCGCGCTCGGCCGGCGAGGTCATCGCTTTCCTCGAGGATCTCGCGGCCCGCTCCGTCGCCCAGGCGCGCGCGGAGCTCTCCGAGGTCGCGGCCTTTGCCCGCGACCACCATGGCCTCGAGCAGCTCGAGCCCTGGGATCTGGCCTACTACTCGGAGCGGTTGAGGATGCACCGTTACGCGATCGGCCAGGAGGAGCTGCGTCCGTATTTCCCGCTGCCGGGCGTGCTGAACGGGCTTTTCGGTGTCGTCGAACGGCTCTTCGATCTGCGCATCGAGGAAGTGACCGGCGTCGATACCTGGCACCCGGATGTGCGCTTCTTCGAGATCCGCGATGGCCAGGGGGTGCTCCGCGGCCAGTTCTACCTCGATGCGTTCGCGCGGCAACGCAAGCGCGGCGGGGCCTGGATGGACGTCTGCACGAATCGGATCCACACCCCGACCTACGACCAACTGCCGGTCGCCTATCTGGTCTGCAACTTCACGCCGCCGGTCGGCGACATGCCGTCGCTGTTGACGCACGGCGAGGTCGAGACGTTGTTCCACGAGTTCGGGCATGGCCTGCACCACAATTTGACGAAGGTCGACTACCCGGCCGTCGCCGGCATCAATGGCGTGCCCTGGGACGCCGTCGAGCTGCCGAGCCAGTTCCTCGAGAACTGGTGTTGGGAGCGCGCGTCGCTGGACTTGTTCGCCGCGCACTGGCAGACGGGCGCGCCGCTGCCCGAGGACCTGTACGAGCGGATGATCGCGGCGAAGAACTTCCAGTCCGGGATGCAGATGGTCCGGCAGCTCGAATTCGCGCTCTTCGATTTTCGCGTCCACCTCGAGTACGACCCGGCGCGCGGCGGGCGCGTTTACGAGATTCTCGACCAGGTTCGCGACCAGGTCGCCGTCATGAAGCCGCCGGCCTTCCATCGCTTCGCGCATGGCTTTTCGCACATCTTCTCGGGTGGCTACGCGGCCGGCTATTACAGCTACAAGTGGGCCGAGGTGCTGTCGGCCGACGCCTTCTCGCTGTTCGAGGAGCGCGGCGTCTTCGATACCGAGACCGGACGGTCGTTTCGCGAGCAGATCCTCGAACAGGGCGGATCGGCCGACGCGATGGACCTCTACGTGCGGTTTCGTGGTCGCGAACCGACCGTCGATGCGCTGCTGCGCCACAGCGGCATCGCGGCCTGAGGGCAGGGACGATCGATGGTCTATCGTGATCTGCGGGACTTCATCGCCCAACTCGAGCAGCGCGGCGAGCTCAGACGGATCGAGCTGCCGGTCGACCCCTACCTCGAGATCACCGAGATCTGCGATCGCACGCTGCGAGCCGGTGGACCGGCCTTGCTGTTCGAGCACCCGAAGGGCTCGGAGATCCCGTTGCTCGGCAACCTGTTCGGGACACCGACGCGGGTCGCGTTGGGCATGGGCGAGGAGTCGGTCGCGGCGTTGCGCGAGGTGGGCCGGCTGCTCGCCTTCCTGAAGGAGCCGGATCCGCCGCGGGGCATGAAACAGGCTTGGCAGAGCCTGCCGATCTTCAAGAAGGTGCTCGACATGGCACCGAAGGTCGTGCGCGGCGCGCCCTGCCAGCAGGTCGTCGTCGAGGGCGAAGAGGTCGACCTGGGCCGGTTGCCGATCCAGACCTGTTGGCCCGGCGACGCCGGGCCGCTGATCACCTGGGGGTTGGTCGTGACCCGCGGGCCGGAGAAGCCGCGGCAGAACCTGGGGATCTACCGGATGCAGGTGCTCGGGCGCAACCGGGTCATCATGCGTTGGCTCGCCCACCGCGGTGGGGCGCTCGATTTCCGCGATTGGCAACGCCACCATCCAGGCCAACCCTTCCCAGTCGCGGTCGCGCTCGGCGCGGACCCGGCGACCATTTTGGGTGCCGTGACGCCGGTCCCGGATAGCCTGTCCGAATACGCCTTCGCCGGCCTGCTGCGTGGCTCCCGCACCGAGTTGACCGCCGGCGTCGGCGTCGAGCTGCAAGTGCCGGCGAGCGCCGAGTTCGTGCTCGAGGGGCATATCCACCCGGACGACATGGCGCCCGAGGGGCCGTTCGGCGACCACACCGGTTACTACAACGAGATCGACCGGTTCCCGGTCTTCACGATTGATCGCCTGACCCATCGCCGCGACCCGATCTATCACAGCACCTACACCGGCCGCCCGCCGGACGAGCCGGCGATCCTCGGTGTGGCCTTGAACGAGGTCTTCGTTCCGATCCTGCAGAAGCAGTTTCCGGAGATCCAGGATTTCTATCTGCCGCCCGAGGGCTGTTCGTACCGGCTCGCGGTCGTCAGTATCAAGAAACAATACGCCGGCCACGCGAAGCGCGTGATGATGGGGGTCTGGTCCTTCCTGCGGCAGTTCATGTACACCAAGTTCGTCATCGTCGTCGATGACGATGTCGACACGCGCGACTGGCACGACGTGATTTGGGCCATGACGACGCGGATGGACCCGGCGCGCGACACGGTGCTGATCGAGAACACGCCGATCGATTATCTCGACTTCGCGTCGCCGGTCTCGGGGCTCGGCTCGAAGATCGGCCTCGATGCGACCAACAAGTGGCCCGGCGAGACGACCCGCGAGTGGGGCCGCCCGATCGAGATGGATGCGGCGGTCCGGCAGCGTGTCGACCGGATCTGGGAGCAATTGGGCCTCTGAGTGTGGTTTTTCGAGACCACGCGAGTTGTCCTTTGAAGCGAGAGACCCGCGAACTCAACGACGTTTCGCGGTGTCACTGAGCAGGATCCCGGCCCAGCGCGTCTCAGGGGAAGAATCGAGGGCGATTTTCGCGATCATCGTCAGCGGGATCGACAGGAGCATCCCGACCGGGCCGAAGACATAGCCCCACAGTAGCAGAGACACCAGCACGACGACCGGGGAAAGCCCAAGGCTGCGCCCCATCAGTCGCGGTTCGATGATGCTACCGATCGCCTGGTTGACCACGACGAATAGGGCCAACACCAGGGCGGCCTCGGTCAGGCCGAGGCCGAGCAGCGCGATCGCGAAGGCCGGCACGGTCGCGATGATCGAGCCGATCGTCGGAATGAAGTTCAGCAGGCCCGCGACGATGCCCCACAGCACTGCGAAATCGACCCCGATCGCGGCGAGCCCGATCCCGACCAATAGGCCGGTCGCGACGCTGGCCGCGGTCTTGATCAGCAGGTACCGTAAGACCGAGCGCAGAAATCGCCGCGCCCGAACCCGTGCTCGACGCCGATTGGGGAAGGCCGCGCTCAACTTGTCCGACAGCGTGCGCTCCTCGAGCAACAGAAACATGAAAGCGAGCAACACGAGCAGTGTGCTGGCCGTGAACTGACCGAGCCCTGTGGCGATCTCCCGCGCGAGCCAGGTGATGGTCGCCGTGGCCGGCCATGGCAACTCGGTCGGCAGCATCTCCTCGGGCAATCCGCGCGTCTTGGCCCAGGCCTCCAGCTCCACGAACCAACCGCTGAGGCGGGCTTGATACACCGGCGCCTGGGACGCAAGGCTCTCGGCGGCGCCCTTGAGCGCGAGGAACAACAGGAAGAAGGTCAGCCCGACGACCGAGAACAGCAACAGCACGGACAGGGGCCCAGGCACCCCGCGACGCTGCATCCAGCCCAACGGCGGGGCACAGATGATGGCCAGGAAGCCGGCCAGCAGAAACGGAGTGACGATGTGGCTGATCGCCTTCAAACCACCCAGGACGATCACCAGCGCCGCCGCGGCGAACAGCCAATGAAACAGGGTGGAATAAGGTGCGTTGGGCGAGGAATTCAGGAGTCGCATTAGGTCGCCCCGCTGCACGCCAGGGGATCCATCGATGGTTCGCGATCAGGCGACGTTACCAGAGTCTCTCCCGGTTGGACAGATCGGCCGGTGCCGGTCGAACGGCGTATGTTCTCAGCGATGCTTGCGGTGCAGGTCCTGCTGGTGGTGCGCCTGTTCCGTCCCGCTTTGCACGGGAAGAGACGTCGCGCCTTCGGCGCGAGAGCAAGGCGCGATCAAGGGGTCGACGGGGTGGAGTCGCTGTGTCTCTCGAGTGGGGCGTCGTCATCGGAAATCCGCAGCATCCGGTCGAGCGCGTGCAAGCGTTCGGGTGTGCCGATGTCGAACCAACGTCCCGCGTGGAGCTCGCCTTCGACCTGGCCCCGGTCCATCGCAGCGCGCAGCAGCGGCGCGAGCGGAAAGGCCCCCGGGCGGCAGCCGGCGAAGAGCTCGGGGCGGTAGAGGCCGATGCCGCTGAAGGTGTAGCGAGGCGTGCCGTCGTATCGGACCCGGCCAGCGCTTAGCGCGAAGTCGCCCTGCGGGTGTTGGCTCGGGTTCGGGACCAGGACCAGGTGAGCGAGCCCGGCAGGCGCGCGGCGCAGCCGGCGAAAATCGAAATCGGTCCAGATGTCGGCGTTGACGACGACGAACGGGCCCGGTCCGAGCCAGCGCAGAGCCCGAAAGATGCCGCCACCGGTCTCGAGGGCCTGTTCCTCGGGCGAGTAGCGGATGCGGATGCCCCAGCGGCGGCCGTTACCGAGCGCGGCCGCGATCTGGGCCCCGAGGTGGGCATGGTTGATGACGAGATCCTCGAACCCGGCCGCCGCGAGCCGCTCGATCCGATGTTCGATCAGCGATTTTCCGCCGGCCTTCAGCAGGGGCTTCGGGGTCTTGTCGGTCAGCGGTCGCATGCGTTCGCCGCGACCGGCGGCGAGGATCATCGCCTTCATCTGGGGTCCGTGGTCTCAGCCGAGGTTGGTCATGGCCGCGTCGGCGGTGGCCCTGACGGGGCCGTCGGACGGCCGCGGCCTGGTAACGATACCATGGTCGCTTGGTGGCTGCCGGGTTTCGCCGTGCTCCGACCGAACGACGGCGGCCGGCCCCGGGCCGACGAGCCGGTGTGCGGCCGCGTTCGGCCGACGCCCGGGGTTCGGGTTTGCTTCTGCGCTCTCTCGGCTGGTGGTATCGTTGGCAAGAATTCAATCACACACATGTCGAGCAGCCAGCCCTTCGGGAACGACCAGCGGGTGCGGCCGGATGAGAACTGATATGAAGACGAAAAGAATGGTGGCCGCAATCCAGATGGCCAGTGGTCCGAATGTGACCGCCAATCTGCTGGAAGCGGAACGGCTGATTCGGGAGGCCGTCGAGGACGGCGCCGGGCTGGTGGTTTTGCCCGAGACCTTCGCTTTCAAGGGCAAACGCGACCATGACCAACTGGCGCTGCGCGAGGAACCCGGCGAGGGACCCCTTCAGGCCTTCTTGACGCGGGTCGCGGCCAGGTATGGCACTTGGCTGGTCGGTGGCACCATCCCGATCTTCGCCGAGGATCCAAACCGGTTGCGCGCGGCCACGCTGGTCTTCGACGATCACGGTCGCCTCGTGGGCCGCTATGACAAGATCCACCTGTTCGATGTCAGCGTGCCCGGTTCCCATGATCGCTACGAAGAATCCGCGACCATCGAACCCGGGGATCGGATCCTGGTCCTCGACAGCCCGTTCGGTCGTCTTGGCGTCGCCGTCTGCTACGATCTGCGGTTCCCGGAAATCTTTCGCAGCATGCTCGACGAGGGCATGGACCTGCTGGCGATCCCGTCGTCCTTCACGGCGATCACTGGCAAGGCCCATTGGGAAACGCTGGTGCGTGCCCGCGCGATCGAGAATCTGGCCTATGTCATCGCGGCCGCACAGGGTGGGTACCACATGGACGGTCGCGAGACCCATGGTCACAGCATGATCGTCGATCCCTGGGGAACGATACTCGCTCAGATCCCGCGCGGGACCGGTCACATCTGCGCGACACTCGATCAGGAGTATCAAGCCTCGGTGCGGCGTACCTTCCCGAGCACCCATCATCGCCGTTTGAAATGCCGGCTCTGAAGGCGCATCTTGTGGGCAGCACTCATGCAGTGGGCGCGGTGCCGTCGGCTAGTGGCCGACCGTCGCCGTGTCGCCGCGAATCACAGAACGCTGAAACCTGAGACCATGAACGATTCCATCCTGATCGCACGTCGCGCCATCCTGGAACCAGCCGGCTTGACCGATAGCGACCTCGAACGACTGCTCGGCGAGTTGCGTGGTCCGGCCATCGATGCCGCCGACCTGTACTTTCAAACGAGTCGCCTCGAATCCTGGGTGCTGGAGGATGGCATCATCAAGGACGGCGGCTTCAACCTGGAGCAGGGCGTGGGCATCCGCGCGGTCAGTGGCGAGAAGACCGGTTTTGCGTATTCCGACGAGCTGCATTATCCGGCGTTGGAGCAGGCGGCGCGCGCGGCGCGTTCGATCGCGGGTCGCGGGCGTGACGGCCGGACGCGGATCGCCGTCGATGTGCAACCGAGATGTCTCTACGATCCGTCGAATCCGGTGGAGAGCCTCGCCAACGAAGACAAGATCGGACTCTTGCAACGGGTCGATCGGGAGGCCCGGCGGGCCGATCCGCGGGTGCGCGAGGTCGTCGCCAGTCTGGTCGCGGCGCAAGATATCATGCTGGTCGTCGCTGACGACGGGACCGTGGCAGCCGATGTCCGGCCGTTGGTGCGGCTCAACGTCAGCGTGATCGCCGAGCAGGGCGGGCGGCGCGAACAGGGCTCGAGCGGCGGCGGTGCACGCGCCGACCTGGGCTACTTCCTGGTCGCGGATCTCGCCTTGGAATTGGCCCGCGAGGCGGTCCGTCAGGCCCTGGTCAATCTCGAGGCCGACGAGGCCCCGGCGGGTACCATGACCGTCGTCCTCGGTCCAGGGTGGCCGGGCGTGTTGTTGCACGAGGCGATTGGCCATGGCCTGGAAGGGGATTTCAATCGCAAGGGAACCTCGGCCTTCGCCGGCCGCATCGGCCAGCGGGTGGCCGCGCCCGGTGTCACGGTCGTCGACGACGGAACCCTGCCCGGGCGGCGCGGCTCGCTGAACATCGATGACGAGGGCACGGCGAGTCAGAACACCGTCCTGATCGAGGACGGCATCCTGCGCGGCTACATGCAGGACAAGCTGAATGCGCGACTGACCGGCGCGGTGTCGACCGGCAACGGCCGCCGCGAGTCCTATGCCCACCTGCCGATGCCGCGCATGACCAATACCTATATGCTGGCCGGCGACAAGGATCCCGCCGAGATCATCGCGTCGGTCGATCGCGGTCTGTACGCCGTGAATTTCGGCGGCGGTCAGGTCGACATCACGTCCGGCAAGTTCGTCTTCTCGGCGAGCGAGGCCTATCTGATCGAGGGCGGGCGAATCGGCCGTCCGGTCAAGGGCGCGACCCTGATCGGCAACGGACCCGAGGTGCTGACCCGGGTCAGCCTGATCGGTAACGATCTGGCGCTCGATCGCGGTGTCGGCACCTGCGGCAAGGAGGGGCAGAGCGTGCCGGTCGGGGTCGGCCAGCCAACCTTGCGCGTCGATGGTCTCACCGTCGGGGGTACCTCGACCTGAACGGTCTTGTATTCGCCGGATCGGCCCGGCGCTGCGAGGCGACCGGGTCGCCGAAGCCGATCGGCAACCATCTCGAAACCTGAAGGAAGTCCCAATGGCCCATCATGCCAGCGACGACCCGCCGCGCCGTTTGGCGCCGTTGCGGGAAACGGTTCAAATGATCCTGGACGAGGCCGAGCGCCAGGGCGCGACGGCCGCCGAGGCCGGAGCCAGCTCGCGCGCCGGGCTCGAGGTCGGTGTCCGTCTCGGCGAGGTCGAGACGGTCGAGCACACGCGAGACAATGGACTCGGCGTCACCGTCTATTTCGGGCACCGCAAAGGGTCGGCAAGCACGTCGGATATGAGCCCGCAGGCGCTGCGCGAGGCGGTCGCGGCGGCCTGCGCGATCGCCCGCTACACGCAAGAGGACCCCTGCGCGGCGTTGGCCGATGCCGGACGCATGTGCCGCGAGGTGTCGGACCTGGACCTGTATCACCCGTGGCCGATCACGCCGGAGCAGGCGATCGAGTTGGCGATCGCCTGCGAGGACGCGGCCCGTCATTGCGATCCACGCATCACCAACTCCGAGGGCGCTAGCCTGTCGTCCTACTGGGGTCTTCAGGTGTATGGCAACAGCCATGGCTTCATCGGCGGCTATCCGACGACGCGCCATGGACTCAGTTGCTCGGTGATCGGCGAGGACGGCCACGGCATGCAGCGCGATCATTGGTGGTCGAGCGCGCGCGCGCCGCAGGATCTGGACGAGGCCGCGGCGATCGGCCGGCGCGCCGCCGAGCGCACGCTGGCTCGGCTCGGCGCGCGGCCGATCACGACGCGGCAGGCGCCGGTCCTGTTCCAGGCCGAGGTGGCCTCGGGGCTGATGCGGCACCTGATCGGCGCGATCCAGGGAGCGAGTCTCTACCGGCGGGCGAGCTTCCTCGTCGATCGCCTCGGGGAGCGCATCTTTCCGTCCTTTGTGAGGATCCACGAGGAACCCCACCGTCCGCGCGGCCTGTCTAGCGCGCCATTCGATGGTGATGGGGTCGCCACCGCCGCGAAGGACCTGGTGCGCGATGGCGTCCTGCAGAGCTACGTGCTCGACAGCTACGCGGCCCGCAAGCTGGGTATGGAGACCACCGGCAATGCCGGCGGTGTGCGCAACCTGATGATCGACATGGGTAGCCGAGATCGGAACGCCTTGCTCGCCGAGATGGGGAGCGGCCTCCTGGTCACCGAGTTGATGGGGCAGGGCGTGAATACGGTGACCGGCGACTACTCGCGCGGTGCGGCCGGTTTCTGGGTCGAGAACGGGACCATTCAGTTCCCGGTCGAGGAGATCACGATCGCGGGCAACCTCGAGACCATGTTTGCCGGGCTGGTCGCGGTCGGCAACGACTGCGATTACAGTGGTAGCACGCGCACCGGATCCTGGCTGATCGACCGGATGACGATTGCCGGGCAGTAGCCTGAACCGCGGCTCGAATGGCGATTCATCGGGCCGGTCGTTGACCGGCTGCCGATAGGCGATATCCGTTCACTTGAGCCGGTCCTGGCGCTCATCGAGCAGGCAGGCGGCGCGGTCGTGACGGCGCTGCGCGATGCGCAGGCCCCGCGGCGACCCTTATTCCCCCCCGTCATCGATACGGCCGTCCTCGGCCATCGCGAGCACCTCGCCGACAATGTCGTTCATGGTCACCAGCCCAACGAGCTTGCCGCTCTCCAGCACCAATACCCGCCGCTTGAACTGCGAAATCATCATTCGGGCCACGTACTTCACGTCCATCATCTGCGGCACCATCAGCGCGGGTTTGGTGTACACGTCGTACACGTTGATCAGGTCGATGTCGCCTTCCTCCGACACGATCGTACGAAGAATCGCCGAGTAGGTGATCATACCGTACGCATCGTGTTCGTCGCGTCGCTCGACCACCAGCGACTTCACCTTGTGGCGCCGCATCTTGGCCATGGCCTCGCGCAGCGTGGCGAGCGGCGAGATGGTGATCACCTCGGTCTGCATGATGTCCTTGACCAGCATGTTGCCTCCGAGAAAAAGAATCGATGCGAAAAGGGGGTCGTGCGGGGCGCTCGCGATCCGACGGCAGGCCAGCGGATGCGAGAATCAGATCTCGCCCTTGATGTGCTCCTCGAAGCTCTTGACCTGCCGGGTGTCGATGCCGGCGATATGATCCAGCGGCACAGTGAAGACCACCCCCTTCGAGTGCTTGGCCAACTCGAGTTCCACCGTCAGTGCCTTCATCACCTGCAGCGACAGCTTCTTCTCCAGCACGCAGATCAGCACCGTCTGCGACCCCTCGTAGGTGAGGCCAAAAAAGGTCTTCTTTTCCTTCGCGCCGATCCCGCGGGCATCGAGCAGGGTGACCCCACCGGCACCCGCCTGCTTGGCGCAGTCGATGGCCCTTTCCTCGAGCTCCTCGGCGACGATCGCGACGAGCACCGCAAATTTCATGATTCAGTTCCCCTCCATCGGTTGGCGAGTTCAACCGCGATGGCGTAGAGCATCACGGATATTATCGGAAAGATCGAGGCAAACGCGATCAGACCGAAGCCGTCGATCATCACGTTACGCCCCTCGATGTTCGTGGCCAGGCCGATGCCCAGCGCGGTCACCAGCGGCACGGTCACTTCCGATGTGGTCACGCCGCCCAGATCGTAGGCTAGGGCCACGATGTATTTCGGCGACAGGAAGGTCAGCAGGATCACCACCGCATAACCGCCCATGATGTAATAGTGGATCGAATCCCCGGCGATGATGCGGTGCACGCCGATGGTAATCCCGACCGCCACGCCCACCGCGACCAGCATGCGGATCAGATTGCCATCGAGCCGGCCCTTCGCCGCCTCCTGTGCCTTCTGGCCGATCGCGATCAGCGCGGGCTCGGCCATCGTCGTCGCGAAGCCGATCGCGAACGCAAACAGGTACACGAAAAGCCAGCCATCCAACCCGATCAACTGCTCGGCCATGGCTTGGCCGATCGGGAACAGGCCCATCTTCAAGCCCACGACGAACGCGTACAGGCCAACGATCACCAGCAGGAAACCGCCCATGACCTTGTGCAGGTGGGCGATGTGCTTGCGAATCACCAAGTACTGGAAGACCAACACGACAGCGATGATCGGCAGCACGTCCCGGAACATGATCATCAGGTCCCGCAGCATGCCGAGCAGAACACTTCCGGCGACCTCCTGAATCACGTCCGTGACCTCCGGATCCACCGCCTCCGCGATGCCCTGTGCCACCTCCCGGACTTCGCCGAAGCTGTACACGATGATCCCGTAGATCTGCACCGAAATCATCGGGACCATCACCGCAAGCCCGACCAGTCCAAAGCCGTGAAGCAGGGGATTGCGGCCGCGTACCGATACCGCGAGGCCGATCCCCAACGCCGCGATCAGCGGCACGGTGACGATGTTCGTGGTCACGCCACCGGAGTCGTAGGCGAGCCCGACGATCTCCTCCGGCGCGAAGAAGGTCACGATGACCACCAGGAGATAGCCGATGATCATGTACCAGTGCAGGCTGTGTCCCAGCAGGATGCGCACGATGCCGAGCGCGACCACCAGGCCAACGGACATCGCGACAAGCACCCGCAATATCAGCGCGCTGATCCGACCCTCGCTGATGATCTCGGCTTGGCCGGCCACCGCGATCAAGGCCGGTTCCGCAATCACCGCCGCGAAGCCCAGGCAGAAGCCGAAAACCATCAGCAGCGGCAATGAACCCTTGCGCGCGAACTCGTTGGACAAGTTCTTGCCGATCGGAAAGATCGCGAGCTCGAGCCCCTGAAGGAACAGCGCGACGCCCAGCACGACGATCAGTAGCCCAACCGCCATCGGCAGCCACGCGTCCGGCACTTGGCGGATGATCACGAACTGGAAGAGGCCGACGACCAGAATGATCGGCAGCAGATTGCGGAACGCGTGGTTCAGCCGTTGCAGGAAGTCCCTTAGCTGGGTCACTGGCGCGGTCTTGTCTGGTGAAGGGATCGGTCAGGCGAAAATTTCAGCGACGGTTCTCTCATAGCCGATCGACCGGGGCGTGCTTGGTGATGTGCCGGTGCAGCGCGCCGATGTCGATCCCGCCGGTCCCGTCCACCGGGACGCAGAAGGCGAGACCTTGGAACGGCTCCAGCAGTTTCAGCTCGAGGTTCATCCGCTCCGCGATCCGGACCGCCGTGCCTTCGTCCAAAAGCGCCACGAGGACCGTCTCGATGCCGAGGTAGGTCAGACCGAAGAAGGTGATGTGTTCGGGGAAATTCATCCCCCGCGCGTCCAGCAGCGTCATCCCGCGCGCGCCCTCCTCGCGGGCGATTTCGCGCGCCGCCTCCTCGAGTTCGTGCGCCACCACGGCGACCAGAAGCTTCGCCTTCATAGCGGATCTCCCCTGCCTGTCGAACCTGGGACCCAAGATAGCACAGCCCAGCAGCCGATCTGCACGCCCTGCTACGGGGCCATCCCATCCGCAAGGAAAGCTCCTGAACGGTCCATCACCAGGGCCATCTGGCGCCCCCAAACGCTCCTCGCCCAGGTCAGCGCGATCGATCAGTCGCGCCTGGTCGGGCGGCCGGGCGTTTGGCCCGAAACCCGCGTCTGCGAGGTGGCGGGCGTCCTGCAAGAGATGTTCGCGACGCTTGGGACTGGCGTTCGGATCGCCGAGTCGTGATGTTCTATTGACAGCACTTATGCTGATGTCATACTTACATCATGCGGCCGATTCTAATCCAAAAACGCCGTTATGATCTCGCCGATGATCGTTTTGTCAGCGTCTCGGTGTTCGAGTTGCCGGCACCATTGCCCGGCAGTACACACCGTTTCAAATACCGTCTGGCGTTGGTGGTCGCAGGCGTTTGCGTATTGCGCTACGACAACGAATCCGGCAAGGGCGACCACAAGCATCTTGGGAGCCGCGAGGTGCCCTATTCATTTGTTAGTCTGGATCGCCTGCTCGAAGATTTTTGGGCCGATGTCAGCCGACCGTAGGAGGCCATCATGACCACGCTCACCATTGACGTTGCGGATTTGGAGACCGTCAAAGCCAGTGTGAAGGCCGCGTTTCGCGGTGAACTGCAAGGCTGTCGGTATTCGTTTCGTACCGAAGAGCGCTTGCTGGCCACGCTCAGCCCTAATCGCTGGGCCATCCTTTGCGCGCTCACTGGCGCTGGCCCTTTGGGCGCGCGCGAAGTCGCGCGGCGCGTGGAACGGGATATCAAGGGCGTCCACAGTGATCTTCAGGTGTTACTGACCTGTGGACTCATCGACAAGACGCCCGAGGGAAGGCTGTCGTTTCCGTATGACGCGGTTCAAGTCGAGCTCGGACACCGCGCGGTGGCCTAACGCGACATCTCGGGCCCGACCGGCTGTGACCCAATAGCCTGGCCGCGGCTGGAACGGCGATTTATCGGCCCGGTCTTTGGCCGGCTGGCCGTGCTTTGAATTTGTCCACTTTCCTGCTCTCGCTTCAGGTCGGGCGGGGACCCGATTCCCACGTGAGCTAATCGTCACGGACGCCCGGCGCCACGTAAGGCGTGACGCGCATCGCGTCGATCCGGTAGCCGGCTTCGGCGAGTTCGGTGGCACCCGTGACGACGCGGATCGTTCCGGCGACCCAGACGGTGTCGAAGAGTGCCCCGCGGTAGCCGCGCTCCGGTTCGGTCACCACATGCACGGTCTGGTTCGCCGGGGGCGGCGGCACGTGGATGCAGGCGCCGAAGTAGGGCACCAGCAGGAATTCCCAGATGCGCACGCCGTCTCCTTCGAGCGGCACGACGAACCCGGGCAGCCGGATTCGGCGCCCGTCGAGCTCTGGCACGATCGGGGCCTCGCGCCACAGCGCCAGCAGTTTGTCCATCAGGGTCTGGGCCAGCGGATCCTCGTCGTCGATCTCATCGATGTCATAGCCGGCGAAGAGGGTCTCGGGCCGCCAGTCCTCCGGGATCAGCGCATCCCAATCGATCGTCTCGACCGTCTCGTCGATGTCGCCGGCTGGCTCGCCGCGGCCCATCTGCCCGCCATCGCGATCACCGCAGGCGGCAAGCATCAGTAGCGTTGCGGCGAAGAGCAGAAGCCGTCGTGTCGTCATCGGTCACCTCCGGGTCAGAGCCGCATCGTCAGGCCGTCGGCCAGTGACGTCCGGTAGGCGCGGTAGGCCGGGATCAGGCCCGTCGCCAGACCGGCGGTCAGGATCAGCGCGAGCCACGCCGCTTCGCGCGCGGCCGGCCAGCCGATGGCCAGGTGCAGGCCCAGGTGCGCCGCGACCAGCGGCTGGGCGATGAACAGTAGTCCGTACAGCAGGGCCATGCCGAGTAGCGTGCCGAGCAGCGTCACCAGACCCGCTTCGCCGACGATCAGCGCGAAGACATGGCCGGGGCGGGCGCCGACCGAGCGCAGGATCGCCATCTCGCGGCGGCGTTCGTTGAGGCTGGTCAAGAGCACCGTGAGCAGGCCGAATAGCCCGACCAGGACGACGAAGCCGGCGACCACGAGGAGCGCCCGCTCGCCCACGCCGATCACCGTCCAGAGTTCGGCGAGCGCGACGCCGGGCAGGATCGCGAGCAAGGGTTCCTGACGGTATTCGTTGACGAAGCGCTGCACCCGGAAAGTCGCGATCCGCGAGTCGAGACCAACCAGCACGGCAGTGATCGCGCGCGGCGTCAGGTCCATTGCGCGCGCCTCCTCCGCCGAGATGGTCAGCCCCGGGATCGGGGCGCCGCCTTGCCAATCGATGTGGATCGCCTCGATCGCCTCGAGGCTGACATGAACCGTCTGGTCGACCGGGGTCCCGGTGCGGGCCAAGATGCCGACGACGCGGAACGGCTTGTCGTCGTGGCGGGCGAAGACCGCCTCGCCCAGCCCGTGCGCGACGATGATCTCGTCGCCGAGCCCGTAGCCGAGCGCACGCGCGACCTCGGCGCCGAGGACGGCGTCGTAGAGGTCGGCGAAGGGTTTCCCCGCGGCGAAGGCCAGGGGTCGGCCGTGGCCATATCGATAATGCGTGAAGTAATCCTGGTTGGTTCCGAGGACCGGATGACCGCGGTGCGAATCACCGAGCGACAGCGGGATGGTCCAGGCGACCCGCGGATGGTCGGCCAGATCCAGGTAGCTTTCCCAGGACAGGTTGTTGGTCGGCTGGCCGATGCGGAAGACCGAGTAGAGCAGCAGCGGCAGTGAGCCACCACGCGCCCCGACGATCAGATCGATGCCGGATACCGTCTGCGTGAAACTGGTTCGGGTCTCGATGCGCAGACGTTCGATACCGATCAGCAAGGCCACGCTCAGCGCGATCGAGCACAGGGTCACGAACAGGGTCGCGCGCCGGTTCAGCAGGCTTTTCCAAGCGAGTGACAGGATGGCCATGTTGGCGTCTCCCGGTGTCAGGTCGCCGCGGCGGCCGGCGCCACGTCCTGCAGCGCGATCGCACGATCGAAGCGCGAGGCCAGGGTGTGATCATGGCTGGCCAGGATCAGCGTCAGGTTGGTCGCGGCGCATTCGTCGAACAGCAGCGTGAGAAAGGCCTCGCGCCGATCCGCGTCGAGCGCCGAGGTCGGCTCGTCGGCGAGCAGGATCTCCGGTGAGCCCATCAGGGCTCGGGCCACCGCGACCCGCTGTTGCTGGCCGACGCTGAGCTGGGTCACTGGGCGTCGCACCAGGCCGTCGTCGCCCAGGTCCAGATGCGCGAGCAGCCTTCGCGCCTCGGCCTCCGGCGAGCCGGTGCGGGTCGCCGCCCGCGTGCGTCGGCGGCGCGAGAATCGACCGGGCAGCGTGACGTTGTCGATGACCGACAGGTAGGGGATCAGATTGAAGAGCTGAAAGACATAACCGATATGGTCGGCACGGAGACGGTCGCGCCGTGCCCCGCTGAGCCGCTCCATGCGTTGGCCGAGTACCTCGACGGTCCCCTCGGTCGGTGCGATGACCCCGGCCAGCAGGCCGAGCAGCGTCGTCTTGCCGCCGCCGCTCGGGGCACTGACGAAGACCCGCTCGCCGCGACGGATCTCGAGTCGGTCCAGGCGCAGAACCGCAGCGGTGCCGGTGCGCCAGCGAAACGCGAGCTTCGCCAGACGAATCACCGGATCGGCTGTCGTGTCGACGGCTGTGCGCACCGGCTCGCCCTGGCGGGCGCTCAGAAGGACAGCCGGTTGCGGGCTGGAGTCAGGTCGCCCGCGCCTTGGCCGGCGGCCGTCACGTACTGGACCCGCAACCCTTCCAGGCTGGGGAAGGGCGTGAAGAGATTCACGTCGAGCCGGTCGATCGCGGCCGGTTCGGCGCAGGCGAACAGGTAATGGACGACGACATCGCTGTGGACCGAGGCGTCGTCCGAGGTCGTGGTGCCCTCGTGATCGCCATGCGCATGACCGTAACCATGATCATGTCTGTGTTCGGCGTCGGCATCGCCCAGACCAGTCGGGATCTCGACATGGCGCAGCCGGCAATCGGCGGCGCTCGGCAAGTCGAACAGGCGTTCCCCGTCACGCAACAGGGTCACGGCGGCGGCCACCGCCTGGTGTTGCTCCTCGGTGCGGGGCACGTGTTCGAAACCGACGATGTCGAACGCCGGGATGATCAGCTCGATCTCGACAGCCCCCTCGTCGATGGCCAAATTCAGGTGGCCGATGCCGTGGACATGGGCGCCGAGTTGTCGGTGGTCGTCGTCCTCATGCGCGAGGAGCGTCGGCGCCGTGAGGACGCCGGATAGGGTCAAGATCAGCCCGATCGCCGGGCCGCGCGCGAGTGTGGTTCGGAACATGGGTTGCCTCCTGTCTCGAGTGTCGAGGCCCAGGCATCACGAGGACGCGAGGGGCGATCAAATCATGTTCAAAGCTGGTGTCGTAAAACCCCGCCCGAGGCACACCTCGAGGTGGCGGGCGGCACCTCAGGGGGATCCGACCCCGGGCTGGCCGATGGGTTCAGACGCGCTGATGGGTCGGGCGCGGCAGTCGGCGCACAGGCCGATCAGTTCGACGACCGGTCGTTCGGATTTGAATCCGCTGTCCTGCGCCGTTTGCCCGAGGCTGTCCTGGATGCGGTCGTCTTCCTTCTCCTCGACCAGGCCGCAGCCGCGACAGATCAGGAATTGACCGGCATGCGGGTGCTCTGGATGCGTGCAGCCGATGAAGGCGTGCAGGCTTTCGATGCGATGGATGAGTCCGTGCTCGAGCAGGAACTCGAGCGCTCGGTAGACGGTCGGCGGCGCGGTCGAGCGCGCCGATTGATCACGGAGCGCGTCGAGGATCGCGTAGGCGCCCAGTGGGCGTCGCGTGCGACCGAGGATTGCCAGGACCCGGCGGCGCTGCGCGGTCAGGCGCGCGCCGCGCCGTCGGCACAGGGCGTCCGCCTGGTTCAGCCATTGCTCGAGTCCGGGTTCGGTCATCTCACCCACCCTGTCGGTTCGGGTCGCTGGTCACGCGCCTGGCCCGCCGCTGAGCCAGGAATCGGCTGAGCAGGGCCGAGACGAGATAAAGGGCGCCGGCCAGCAGGATGATGGTCGGGCCGACCGGGAGATCGGGGCCGTAGGCGAGGGTCAGACCGAGACTCGTCAAGAGCGCGCTGAGGAGTGTCGCCAGCACCATCATCGCGCCCAGGGATTGGACATAATGGCCCGCGACGGCCGCTGGCAGGGTCAGCAGCGCCATCACGAGGATCAGCCCCACGACCTGGATCAGCAGCACGACGGTGACCGCGACCAGCACCAGCAGCAGCAGGTAATGCAGGGTGACGTGGACGCCGCGCAGGCGCGCGAACTCCTCGTCGAAACTGACCGCCAGGAGCTGCCGGTAGAAGAGGCCGATGACCGTCAACAGCAGCAGGTCCAAGGCCGCCATGAACCAGAGTTCGCGGGTCGGCACGAGCAGGATGTTGCCGAACAGATAGCTCATCAGATCGCTCGTGTAGCCGGGCGTCTTGGCGATGAACAGGATCCCGATGGCCATGCCGATCGCCCATAGGGCGCCGATCAGCGTGTCCTCCTGGGCCTGCCAGGCGAGCCGCACCCAGCCGATCAGCAGTGCCGACAGGATCGCGGCCCCCAGCGCACCGAGAAAGGGGTCGAAGCCGAAGTAAACGGCCGCGCCCATCCCGCCGAGCACCGAGTGCGCGATCCCGCCGGCGAGGAAGGTGAGCCGCTTGACGACAACGAAGGCGCCGACGACACCGGTCCCGATGCTGGCCAGCAGGCCGGCCACGAGCGCCGTCTGCAGAAACGTCTGTTGACTGAACGCGGTCAGGAATTCGCCGATCATCGGTCAGTGCCGGTGTGCGATACGGCGTACCGAATCGCCGTACAGGGACTGGATCAGCGGTCCGTCGATCGCGTCGGTGCGATGGCAGATCAGGGTCCGGTTCAGGCAGGCGACCCGCGTGATGTAGCGCGAGATGAAGGCCACGTCATGCGAGACCAGCAGGATCGTCAGGCGTTCGTTGAGCGCCCGCAGCAGGTCGAAGATGTCGTCTTCGAGGCGCATATCGATGTTTGCCGTGGGTTCATCGAGGATCAGGATCCGCGGTTCGCCGACCAGCGCGCGTGCCAGCAGGACCCGTTGCAGCTGTCCGCCGGACAGGGTGCCGATCGGGCGTCGCGCGAGATCGGTTGCTTCGACCTCGGCTAACGCGGCCCCGGCCGCGTCACGGTCGCTCGGTCGATAGCGACCGAACGACCGGCCGAGCCCGAGCCGACCCATCAGCACGACATCCTGCACCTGGATCGGAAAGTCGCGTGCGAAGGCCGGGTATTGCGGGACATAGCCGATCAGCGTGCTCGCGTGTCGCGGCGGCCGGCCGAGGACCCGGATCCGCCCGGTCTGGGGCTCGAGCAAGCCGAGGATCAGCTTCAGCAGCGTGCTCTTGCCGCCGGCGTTCGGGCCGACCAGCCCCAGGAACTCGCCGGCCGTCACGGTCAGATCGACATCCTCGAGGACCGGTTCGCCGCCGTAAGAGAAGGACAGGCCATCGATCTCGATGGCCGGCTCCATGACCCGCGCGGTCGCGCTCATCGAGTGCCCGCCGAGCCGATCAAGCGGGCGACACGCAGCAGGTTCTCGGCATAATCCGCGGCCAGCGGGTCGATCGACTCGACGCGTCCGCCGATGGCCCGCGCGACCTGCTCGGCCGCCTTCGGGCTGAATTGGGGCTGGACGAAGACGACCTGGACGCCCTCGGTGCGCGCCTGGTCGATCAGCGCGGCCAGCGAACGAGCACCGGGCTCCTTGCCCTGATACTCGATCGGGACCTGCACCAGGCCATAGGTGTCGGCGAAGTAACCCCAGGCCGGGTGATAGACGAGGAACCGGCGGCCGGCGGCATCGGCCAGTTCGGTGCGAATCGCCCGGTCGAGGGCTTCGAGCTCGGCCGCGAAGGCGCGCTGATTGACGGCGTAATCGGCCGCCCGCTGTGGGTCGATCCGCGACAGGGCGTCGCGCAATTGCTCGGACATGGCCTTCACCAAGGGCGGGCTGGTCCAGATGTGCGGATCCAGTTCGTCGGGGTCGTGGCTTTGATGCGCGGTCTCGTGGTCAGGGTCCGCGTGGTGATCATGGCCGTGATGGTGTTCGTGATCGTGGCCGTGATCCTCGCCGGGGCCGTGAGCATGGGCCTCAAGCCGGCGCAGCGGCAGGCCATCGCGGGCATCGATCACGACCAGCTCGGGATTCGTCGCGAGGATTCGCCGCATCCAAGCCTCTTCGAAGGGCATTCCGATGCGCACGAACAGGGCGGCCTCGGTGAGGGCGACGACCTGGCGCGGGGTCGGCTCGAAGGTATGCGGATCGTTGCCCGGGCGGATCAGCGCTTCGACCTGGACATGATCGCCGCCGACCTTTTCGACGAAGGTCTTCTGCGGCAGGACGCTGACGAAGACCCTGACGGGGTCGTCGGCCAAGGCGGGTGCGACCAGCCAGGTGGCGAGGAGGAAGCACCAGACCGGGGGGGCGAGGAGTCTCGAGCGGGCCATGGCGTCGGATCTCTGATGATTGAGAATTGGTACATTATAACGTTGGTCCGCGGGATGCGAATGCAACGGCTCGGCCCGACGGCTGTCGGATCAGCCCGGCCGCGTCGCGACCGGCACCGCTGGTGCCCGGTCCGTCGCTTCGGCTGGGGCATTATGCCACCTCGGCGGCGGGTGTCTCGGGCGACGAGCTCGGTCCACGAAGACCGGGGACGCGTTACAATGGCCCTCTTTTGGTCAGCCCGGGCGCTGAGACCGCGTCGCTGAATGGTCCCGATCGCGGTGTCCGGTCTCGAATCGGTGGTGTCATGATCTCCCTCCTCGACTATGGTGCGGGCAATGTCCGCAGCGTTCGCAATGCGATCCACAAACTCGGCTTCCAGCTCACGGAGATCACCAAGCCGGACGATATCCTCGCGGCCGAACGGCTGATCTTTCCCGGTGTCGGTGCCTTCGGAGCCGCCATGAGCCGCCTCGCGGCGCTCGGCTATCTGGAGCCGCTACGGGCCTATCTGGCCGCTGGCCGGCCCTTTCTCGGCATCTGTATCGGTCTGCAATGCCTGTTCGAAGGCAGCGACGAGTCCCCCGATGTACCGGGATTGGGACTGATCCCTGGTCGGATCCGCCGTTTCGATGACGGGCGCCTGTCGGTTCCGCACATGGGATGGAACGGGATCCGCCGCGAACGGGACGTGCCGCTCTTGGCCGACTATGACGGCGAGAAGCTCTACTTCGTTCACTCGTATCATGCCGAACCGACCCCGGCGAACGACGAGTGGATTCTGGCGACGACCGACTATGGGGTTCGCTTCGTCAGCGCCGTGCAGCGCGGCCAGGTGGCGGCCGTGCAGTTCCATCCGGAGAAGAGCGGTGCGGCCGGCCTGCGCCTGATCGAGCGATTTCTGACCGGGGATCGGGGCCCTTCTCGGCCGTCGCCGGGAGTGGCCGCGCGCCGCGCGAGCGACTCGCCGACCACCCGGTTCGCGAAACGGATCATCGCCTGCCTCGATGTGCGGGCCAACGATGCCGGCGACCTGGTCGTCACCAAAGGCGACCAATACGACGTGCGCGAGGCTGGCGAGGTGCGCAACCTCGGTAAACCCGTCGAGTTGGCGCAGCGTTACTACGATGAGGGGGCCGACGAGATCGCCTTCCTGAACATCACCGGCTTTCGCGACTTCCCGCTGGCCGACCAGCCGATGCTTGAGGTCTTGCGGCGCACGTCGGAAAATGTGTTCGTCCCGCTGACCATCGGCGGCGGGATTCGCGCCTTCACCGATGCCGACGGGCGGCACTACAGCGCGCTCGACGTCGCGGACGAGTATTTCCGCTCCGGGGCCGATAAGATCTCGATCGGCAGCGATGCCGTGGCGACCGTCGAGCAGGTCTTGGCGCGTGGCGGTCCCGATGGGACCAGTGCCATCGAACAGATCGCGACCGTCTATGGCAATCAGGCCGTCGTGATCTCGATCGATCCGCGCCGTGTTTATGTGGACGCGAGCGAGGCCTCGCGGCCCGGAGTCATCGAGACCGCGCTGCCAGGTCCCGGCGGCGAGCGGCATTGCTGGTTCCAATGCACGGTCAAGGGCGGGCGCGAGGGCCGCCCCGTCGATGCCGTGACGCTCGCGCGGATCTGCGAGTGGCTGGGCGCCGGCGAGATCCTGCTCAATTCGATCGATCGGGATGGGACCGGGTCGGGATTCGATCTGGAACTGGTCAAGGCCGTCAGCGACGCGGTGTCGATCCCGGTCATCGCGTCGAGCGGCGCCGGCGGTGTCGAGCACTTCGCCGAGGTCTTCGCTCGCACCGACGTCGAGGCCGCCTTGGCTGCCGGCATCTTTCATCGGCGCGAGGTGCCGATCGCTGCGGTGAAGGCCCACCTGCGGAGCCTCGGCATCGAGGTGCGGCACTAGCGATCGGCCTCGCCCCCCGGCCTGGTCGACCGAGCGAACCCCTCCGCGGGTCGCCGGGGCCGCTGCCGGCGACTCCTCAAAACAACCAAGGAGCCTTTATGCATTCTTACACCCGGCGCCTAACCGGTCGCCCTCTGTTGCTGGCGGCCGCGGCTGCGGCCCTGCTCGGCTCGTCGAATCTTCTCGCCGAAAAGCCGGTGTTCGACTGGCCGGCACCGGCGCAAGCCCAAATCACCGTGGAGCAGGAGAAGGCCGGTCGGACCTTCGCGATCGAGATGCAGCTCGATGTGTCGCGCGTCGCGGATAGCAGTCAGTGGCGGATGGATTTCACCGGCGTGCGCCTCCTTCGTATCAATGAACAGGACGTGACCTCGCCGGAAGAACGGGCCGAGGTGCCGCCCTCGTTTCTGGCGATGACCGAGGCCGAGCCTTCGTTCATCGTCGACGAGCACGGCCATCTGGTCGATGTGCCCGGTGTCGAGGGGCTGCTCGACGAGATCATCGAGCAGATGCCGGAACGGCCTCCGGAGGTGACTCGGGACGGCCTGCGTTTGGTGCTGCTGGATCCGGCGATGATCGATCTGGTCGAGGCCAAGGCCGATCGTCATTGGCACCTGTGGGTCGGGTTGTGGCTCGACAAGGAGTTCGAGCCGGGCCGACGTCTGGAATTCGATGCCGAGTCCGACTACTTCGGCATCACGGTGCCCTCGCGCGGCTATTTCGAGGTGCTCGGCGATGTCGACGGGCGACCGGGAGTTTCGCGATTGGTGTTCGAGCTGGTGTCGCGCGACGACGCCTTGCGGGAGGCGGTCGTGCAGTCGTTGAAGGCGGCGGCCGAACAGGCCCAGCAGGCCGGGGAGCCGGAACCCCAGCTCGCGTACGACGCGATCAGGGCCGCCGAGCGCCGTGAACGGGTCACCGTTTTGACGGAACTCGCGACGATGCGGCCGCACGAGGTTCAGGCATCGACGCGGATCACGTTGGACATCGAAGGCCACGGCGTGCACACGCAGTCCGAGGAACACCTGTACCGCTTCGACTGGCGTCAGTGAACGCGGCGCGTCCCCGGTGGGACGCAGGTGACGCGCGCAGCCGTGCGCGGCTGCGCGCCGAGCCGAGCGCACGACCGCCGGGCCATTCCTGTCAATCATCCGGGTCAGGCACGCGATTTCCTGCGCCGCGCCCGGTTTAGCCACGGCGAAGAAGACGATGCTGGATCCGAAACTGTTGCGAACGGAAACGATGCTGGTGGCGCGCGGTCTCGCCCGTCGCGGCCTGACATTGGACACGGATGGATTGGCCGCGCTCGAAGCTCGGCGCAAGGACCTTCAGGTGACGGTGCAGGGTCTGCAGAGCCAGCGCAACCAAAGCGCGAAGGCGATCGGCCAGGCCAAGGCCCGGGGTCAAGACATCGAGCCTCTGTTGGCCGAGGTCGCGGACCTCGGGGAACGCCTGAAGGTGGCCAATGACGCGCTGCGCGCGCTACAGGACGAGCTCGATCAGCTCGGATGGGGTCTGCCGAATCTGCCGCATGACAGCGTCCCCGACGGTCGGGACGAGACCCACAACCGCGAAGTCCGGCGCTGGGGCGAGCCGCGGTCATTCGCGTTCGCACCGCGCGATCACGTGGATCTCGGCACTGCCCTTGGCTGGATGGACTTCGATGCCGCCGCCAAGCTGACTGGCTCGCGCTTCGTCGTGTTGGAGGGACCGCTGGCGAGCCTGCAGCGGGCGCTGATCCAGTTGATGCTCGACACGCACACGCGTGAGCACGGGTACACGGAGGTCTATGTCCCCTTCCTGGTCAACGCCGACAGCCTGCGCGGCACAGGCCAACTGCCGAAGTTCGAGAGCGATCTGTTCCGGCTCGCCGGGGACGCGCCCTATTATCTGATCCCGACGGCCGAGGTGCCGGTGACGAACCTGGTTCGGGACCGGATCCTCGAGGATGCCGAGCTGCCGTGCCGCTGGGTGGCTCACACGCCCTGTTTTCGCAGCGAGGCGGGCTCCTACGGCAAAGATACGCGGGGGATGATCCGTCAGCACCAGTTCGAGAAGGTCGAGCTGGTGCAGGTTGTGCGCCCGGAAGACTCCTATCGGGCACTCGACGACCTGACCGGACACGCCGAGGTGATCTTGCAGCGCCTCGGGCTGCCCTATCGGGTCGTCGCCCTGTGCGCCGGCGATCTGGGGTTCGCGGCCACCAAGACTTACGATCTCGAGGTCTGGCTCCCGGGTCAGCAGTGCTATCGCGAGATCTCCTCGTGCAGTAACTTCGAGTCGTTCCAGGCGCGCCGTCTGCAAGCGCGCTGGCGCAACCCGGCGACCGGCAAGCCGGAGCTGGCGCATACGCTGAACGGCTCGGGCCTCGCGGTCGGGCGGACCCTGGTGGCGCTGCTCGAGAACTATCAGGAGGCCGACGGTCGCATCCGGATCCCCGACGCGTTGCGGCCTTATCTCGGCGGCCATGAGTGGCTCGGTCACACCTAGGGGTCGGTGTTCGGGGCACTTGGATTGACTTCGAGCAGCCTGCGCAACGCCGTCATCCTGTTCGTCCTGCTGCCGTTGCTGGCGGTCCTTATTCTGCTGGGGGCGTTGGGCCTGCGGGAGTTCGAGCAACAAACGACGATCCGTCTCCAGGACGACATCGAACTGGTGGCCCGCTCGATCCGCCTGCCGATCGCCTCGGCGATGGCGCGTCGGGATATCGGTGCCGTTCGCGACGGGGTGGACTCGGTGTTCGCGATCGACCAGGTCGTCGGTATCTATGTTTACGACGCTGCCGGTGAATTGGTGGCCACGAACGGGCCGCAAAGTCCGTCGTTGGAGCGCCGTCGCGAGGCGCGCGCGATCGCCGAGCAGGGAGGGTTGGGCAGTTTCGAGGAGCGACGCGGGCACGAGGTCTTCTCTTTCTTTCTGCCGCTGAACGATGCCGGCGGTCGGGTCGTCGGTCTGCTTCAGATCACCCGTGATATCGCGCCGTTTCGTGCCTATCTCGCCGAGATGCGCTGGCGCGGTGGCGTTGCGATCGGTGCGCTGGCCCTGGTGTTCTTGCTGGTGGTGCTGATTGGGCACCATCGCGCGGTCGGTCGCCACGTACGCGGTTTGACGCGGGCCATGCACCGTATCGGGATCAGTCAGCAAGGTCAGCGGGTCCCAGTCGGGGGGCCGCAGGAGATTCGGGTGCTGGGTCGAGGCATCAACGAGATGATCGCCCGCTGGGAGGGGTCGGAACGGTGCCTGGAGCGCCAGCGCGCTCAGCAACTCCGGCTGGAAGCAGATCTTCGGCAAGCGGAGAAGCTCGCAGCCATCGGCCGTCTCGCGGCGGGTGTCGCGCATGAACTGGGGACACCTTTGGGGCTGATCGCCGGTCGTGCGCAGCGGGCGTTGCGTGTCGTTCCCGGCGGATCCCGTGCGCACACCGAGTTGACCGACCTCCTGGGCGAGGTCAACCGGGTCGAAACCATCGTGCGCCAGTTGTTGGATTTCGCCCGTTGCAATCCGTTGTACATGAGGCGCATCGAGCTTGCCGATCTCCTGGCCTTGACGGTCGAGCGCGCCACGCGCACCGCTGAGCGCCCAGAGATCCGGATACGGCTATCGAACCCCTTAGAACCGGCTGAATGCGCGATCCAGGGTGATCCGATGCGCCTACAACAGGCGCTGGGCAACTTGTTGGAGAATGCCCTGCATGCCGCCAACCGAGAGATTCGGCTGACCTGTCAGGTAACCCGTGACGAATTGGAGATCGCCGTTTCCGACGATGGTCCGGGCGTGCCGGCTGCGGACGCCGAGAGGCTCTTCGAACCCTTTTTCACGACCAAACCAGTGGGCCAGGGAACCGGTTTGGGTCTTGCCGTCGCCCGTGCGGCGATCGAGGCGCACGGTGGTCGTTTGGTGCTCGTGCTGTCCGCGCAGCGCGGTGCGCGATTCGTGATCGGCTTGCCGCGATCGTTGCTCCAACTAACCCGCGATGCGGGCGCTCGCGATGATGATGAACGCTGACTGCGCTATCCGGCCCGGCGAAACGGGGCCGATCCTGATCGTCGAAGACGATGTCGGTTATCGTCGACTTCTGCAACAGGAGCTCGAGGATATCGGCTATTCGGCCCTCGGGGCGGCCTCTGCCGAGGAGGCTCGAACCCTGTTGGCGGCCAAGACCTTTGCGCTCGTCATCAGCGACTTGCGGCTTCCGGGTGCGGATGGTTTGGCGGTCCTCGAAGCGACTCGTTCACTCGTTCCCGTGCCGGGCTTCATCATGCTCACGGGCTTCGGTACGATCGACCAGGCGGTGCAGGCGTTGAAGGTCGGTGCCGATGACTTCCTGACCAAACCGGTCGATCTCGACCATCTCCAGCTTACAACGAAACGTGTTCTAGAGACGCGGCAGTTGCGGGCGGAGGTTGCGCAGTACCGGGCCGTGCTGGCCGAGCAGGGCTTCCATGGCATGTACGGTAAGAGCCCGCCGATGCTGAGGCTGTTCGATCTGATTCGGCGTGTCGCTCAATCGGACAGCAGTGTGCTGATCACAGGGGAGTCGGGTACCGGCAAGGAGTTGGTTGCCCGTGCCTTGCACGCGGAGAGCGCTCGGGCTGGCGGCCCCTTCGTGGCCATGAATTGTGCTGGAATCCCAGAAGCCCTGCTCGAGTCCGAACTGCTCGGGCATGTGGCAGGAGCCTTCAGCGGTGCCCGGGCAGCGCGTCGGGGGCTCTTTGCGGAGGCCGATGGCGGGACCTTGTTTCTCGACGAGATCGCCGAGATGGCCCCGTCGCTCCAGTCCAAACTCTTGCGGTTGCTTCAGGACGGGCGTGTCAGGCCCATCGGCTCCAACGAGGAGTTCCCGACCGATGTGCGGGTCCTCGCGGCGACCCACCGCGATCCGGTCGAGGAGGTTCGCGAGGGACGCCTGCGTGAGGATCTCTTCTATCGGATCGAGACCTTTCGCATCCGGGTGCCGCCGCTGCGCGAACGCGGTGAGGATATCGCCGGGATGCTCGGGTACTTCCTCGAATACCATGTCGCGACGAAATCCTTGCCGGTTCGCCGCTTCTCCGCCCGCGCGTGGCGTAGCCTGTTGCGCTACCCGTTTCCCGGCAATGTCCGTGAGATGGCGAGTCTGGTCGAGCGGGCCGTGACGCTCGCGTCCGCGGAGTTGATCGATTTCGACGATCTGCCCGAGCGGGTGCGGTCGGCGACCGAGTCGGCCGAGGTCCGCGCAGGGGGCGCGTCTGATGGGCTGATCACAGATGACGATTGGGAGACTTTGGCCGAGCGCGAGGCCCACTACATCCGGCAAGTCTTGGATTTCACCGGGGGGAACAAACGACGCGCGGCCAGGATTCTCGGGGTTGGGCGAAAGACCTTGTACCGCAAGCTCGGCGAGTGACTGTGACCTGTTGCCACGCGCCATCCTGACGCATGTGTCATTGTGATACCCTTTTTACCCGTCTGACAGACCGGGCCGCATTGCGTAAAGCGGCTCTAAAGTGCTGATAGGGAAAGTGGTGTCTGGCGGTCTTTGGTATTTGGCGCGGGGTTTGTTAGGTGAAAGGCTCCATTCACAGAATACCCGCTGAGGGTTGGAGCATCACTATGACCAGCACCAAAACAACGATGACTAACGGGACCCCGCTCGCGCTTGCTTTTGCCGCGCTGTTTGGGCTGTCCGGCTCCGCCGTGGCGCAGGGTATGCCGGAGCCGGGATCCGCTGCCGCGCCAGGCATGGAGGCGCCAGCGAGTGCGGCAGTCGATGATGCCAAGTTCGACGACTTCGTCGAAGCCTTCGTCGCCGTTCAGGAAATCAACGACGAGTTGTCCGGACAGCTCATGGAAGCCCCGGATCCCGAGAGGGCTCATGAACTGCAGCAACAGGCCCAGCAGGAGATGGTCGTCGCGATCGAAGAGCAGGGTATCAGCGTCGAGCAGTACAACGAGATCGTCATGGCGTTGCGTCATGATCAAGGACTGAACGAGCGTTTGCACCAGAGCTTGAGCACGCGCCAGTAGGGCGCCGTCAAGAATCACAAGGTGCCTGCGCGGCAGGGATGCCGCGCCATTTTCAGTCGCCCAAGCGACTGAGAACGAAGCAAAGCGAGAATCGCATTTTCGCTTTGCGTCTCGAAAAATTGCCCGGATGGCAATTTTTCAAGGTCCCCAGTAGTTTGCCGAAGGGCCGGCTGGGGTTCGGCCCCATTGCGGGTCCGGCTGCTGCGCCGTGCCTCGAAAAGAAGCCGACGGCGACCGATTCAAGGAACGGCCCGCCGCTACTATATCTTGACCACTGTGCCGCGTCTCCTGTAATTTCGGAGACTTTTCTAACGTCTTTGTGTTGTCCAGCTTGACGGGCGGCGATGATTTCGCGGGCAAGGTGGGCAGGAGGTCGCGGCGGTGGAATTGAGCGGTGGCGAGATCGTCGTGCAGGCGTTGCAGGATGAAGGGGCCGAATACGTGTTCGGCTATCCGGGCGGCGCCGTGCTGCACATCTATGATGCGCTGTTTCAGCAGGACAAGGTCAAACACATCCTGGTGCGTCATGAGCAGGGGGCGACCCATGCAGCCGATGGGTATGCGCGGGCGACAGGCCGCTGCGGGGTTTGTTTGGTCACGTCCGGTCCCGGTGCCACCAATGCGGTGACGGGCATCGCCACGGCCTACATGGATTCGATCCCGCTGGTCGTGCTGACCGGGCAGGTACCGACCCCGGTCATCGGCAGTGACGCCTTCCAAGAGGTCGACACGGTCGGCATCACGCGGCCGTGCGTCAAGCACAATTTCCTGGTCAAGGATGTGCGGGATCTCGCGTCGACCATCCGCAAGGCCTTTTTCATCGCGACCTCGGGTCGACCGGGTCCGGTCGTCGTGGATATCCCGAAGGATGTCACGGATCCGACGATCAAGGTCCCCTACGAGTACCCGCGCGAGATCCGGATGCGGTCCTATAGCCCGTTGGAAACCGGTCATCCGGGGCAGATCCGCAAAGCCGTCGATGCCCTGCTCGCGGCCAAACGCCCGGTCATCTATACCGGCGGTGGTGTCGTGCTCGGCGAGGCATCGGGGGAACTGACCGAGTTGGTCCGTCTCCTCGGCTTTCCGATCACCAGCACCCTGATGGGGTTGGGCGCCTACCCGATGACGGACCGGCAGTTCTTAGGGATGCTCGGCATGCATGGCACCTACGAGGCCAACATGGCGATGCACGAGTGCGACACCCTGATCGCGATCGGCGCCCGCTTCGACGATCGCGTGACCGGCAAGATCGAGCACTTCTGCCCGCATGCGAAGATCGTCCACATCGATGTGGATCCTTCGTCGATCTCGAAGAACGTGCGCGTCGATATCCCGATCGTCGGGCAGGTCGCGGCCGTGCTGAAGGACATGCGGCGCCTGATCGAGGATCAGGGTCGGGCTGTCGATCAGCAGGTGCTCGCCGATTGGTGGAGTCAGATCGAGGTTTGGCGAGGTCTCGATTGTCTGCGTTACGACCGACAGAGCGAACGGATCAAACCGCAGTTCGCGGTCGAGACCCTGTACCGGGTCACCGAGGGCGATCTCTATTTGACCTCCGATGTGGGCCAGCATCAGATGTTTGCGGCCCAGTTCTATCCGTTCGATCGGCCTCGTCGCTGGATCAATTCCGGCGGTCTCGGCACGATGGGCTTCGGTTTGCCGGCCGCCATGGGTGTCCAGTTGGCCTTCCCCGATGCGCCCGTTGCCTGCATCTCCGGCGAGGCGAGCATCCTGATGTGCATCCAGGAGCTCGCGACCTGCCGGCAGTATGGTCTGCCGATCAAGGTGATCCTGCTCAACAACGGTTACATGGGCATGGTTCGTCAGTGGCAGGAGTTCTTCTACGAGGGGCGCTACTCGCACTCGTACGTCGATGCCCTGCCGGATTTCGTCAAGCTGGCCGAGAGCTTCGGTCATGTCGGGATGCGCGTCGAGCGGCCCGGGGAACTCGAAGGGGCGTTGCGCGAAGCCTTTGCGATGCGTGATCGGCTGGTCTTCGTCGACGTCGTCGTCGATCCGACCGAGAACGTCTATCCGATGATTGCGGCCGGGAAGGGGCAACACGAGATGCACCTGTCGCCGGAACGGGAGCTGGCCTGATGAGACACATAATTTCGGTTTTGGTGGAGAACGAAGCCGGCGCCCTGTCGCGGGTCGCGGGGCTGTTCTCGGCGCGCGGCTACAACATCGAATCCTTGACCGTGGCGCCGACCGAAGATCCGACCCTGTCGCGGATGACGCTGGTGACCGTCGGCAGCGATGAGATCGTCGAACAGATCAAGAAACAGCTGAACAAGCTGATCGATGTCGTCAAGCTGATGGATCTGACCGAAGGCGATCACATCGAACGCGAGATGATGCTGATCAAGGTCAAGGCCCAAGCCAATGACCGGGAAGAGTTGAAGCGGCTGACCGACATCTTTCGCGCCAAGATCATCGACGTCACAGATGTTAGTTATGTCATTGAATTGACAGGTGCAACAAAGAAACTCGATGCCTTCGTCGGTGCGGTGCCGGAGGGCCGGATCATCGAGGTCGTGCGCTCGGGACCGACCGGCATCGCGCGCGGCGCGAAGGGCCTGACGCTTTAACCGGCGCCATCGATTCGCGATCTCGACGGACCGCGTCGAGGTTGCCCGCGCGGGCGGCGGCCGAGTCCGGCCCCGGCCGTGTCGTCCGATCGCCAACCCCACGCGCCCCGGCGGACTCGCGGGGCCGCGACCATCGTCTACTGACAAGACTAGGACCACTCATGACCATCAACGTGTATTACGACAAAGACGCCGACCTGTCGCTGCTTCGCGGCAAGCAGGTGGCGATCATCGGCTACGGTTCGCAGGGCCACGCCCATGCCAATAACCTGAAGGATTCCGGCGTATCCGTCACGGTCGGTTTGCGTCCGGGCTCCGCCTCGGCGGCGAAGGCCGAGAATGCTGGACTGACCGTCCAGCCGATCGAGGAGGCCGTGGCCGCCAGCGATCTCGTGATGGTCCTGGCCCCGGACGAGCACCAGGCGCGTCTCTACCGCGACCAGATCGCGCCCCACATCAAGGGTGGCGCGGCCCTGGCCTTCGCTCACGGCTTCAACATCCATTTCGGTCAAATCGAGCCGCGGGAAGACCTGGATGTCATCATGATCGCCCCGAAGGGCCCGGGACATCTGGTTCGTTCGACCTATACGCAGGGTGGTGGTGTGCCCAGCCTGATCGCGGTCTTCCAGGACGCGACCGGGCGCGCGCGCGATATCGCGATGGCCTACGCCAGCGCCAACGGCGGTGGACGCGCGGGGATCATCGAGACGACCTTCCGCGAGGAGTGCGAGACCGACCTGTTCGGTGAACAGGTCGTTCTGTGCGGGGGCCTGACGGCGCTGATCCAGAACGGCTTCGAGACGCTGGTCGAGGCCGGGTACGCGCCCGAGATGGCCTACTTCGAGTGCCTCCACGAGGTCAAGCTGATCGTCGATCTGATTTACGAGGGTGGGATCGCGAACATGCGCTACTCGATCTCGAATACGGCCGAGTATGGCGACATGACCCGCGGTCCCCGGATCGTCAACGCCGACACCAAGGCCGAGATGAAGCGCATCCTCGCCGAGATCCAGTCCGGCGCGTTCGCGAAGGAGTTCATCCTCGAGAACCAGGCTGGAGCGCCGATGATGAAGGCGCTGCGGCGGCTCGGCTCCGAGCATCAGATCGAGGAGGTCGGTGCCCGGCTCCGCGACATGATGCCCTGGATCAAGGCCTCGCGCCTGGTCGACAAGACCAAGAACTGATCCGCCCAGCGCGGGACCGTCCTGCCAGGCAGCGCCGGCATCGGCTGGCGAGGCGTCGGGCGCTGGCGCCGATGGCCGATTCGATAACCGATATCGCGAACGAATCGGCCGGCTCGTCGATGCGATAGGTCTCCGAAAGAACCCAGCTCGCGTGACCGCCGCTCTGCGGCGTCGCGCGTCTTCTGTGGCGTTCTGCGTCGAGCGCCGGCCCAGCCGGAGTTACCCCTTGATCACGATCAGCGGTTCGAGTCGGGCGACCTTTTTGGCTAATCCATTGACCTCGGCCGCGGTGACGACGGCTTCGACATCTTTATAGGCGCCCGGGGCTTCCTCGGCGATCCCGCTCAGTGTCGGGCTGCGGATCAGGATGCTGCGGCCGGCCAGTTCCTCGATCACGGCTCGGCCGGTCCAGCGGCGTTTCGCCTGCTGGCGGCTCATGCGGCGGCCGGCCCCGTGGCACGCGGACGCGAACGCCTGTTCGGCGCCGCGACCGGCGAGGATGTAGGAGCTGGTGCCCATGCTGCCGCCGATGATCACAGGTTGTCCGGCCGGGCGCAGCGCCTCCGGCAGCGAAGGATGACCGGGGCCATAGGCCCGGGTCGCCCCTTTGCGATGGACAAAGAGCCGGCGGCGCCGACCCTCCACGGCATGCTCTTCCTCCTTGCAGGTATTGTGCGAGACGTCGTAGAGCAGCGATAGGCGCGCCGCGGGTTCGATCTCGGCGAAGACCTCCCGGGTCAGATGGGTCAGGATCTGGCGGTTGGCCAACGCGCAGTTGATCCCGGCGCGCAGTGCGCCCAAATACGCGCGCCCGAGGTCGGAAGCGAGCGGTGCGCAGGCCAATTCCCGATCGGGAAGCCGCAGGCCGTGGCCCGGCGCCTCGGCGAGCATGCGTTTCAGGTAATCGGTACCGATCTGGTGGCCGAGTCCGCGCGACCCGCAGTGCAGACTGACCAGAATGTCGTCCTCGGCCAGCCCATAGAGCGAAGCGATGACCGGGTCGTCGATCGCGGCCACCCGCTGGACCTCGAGGTAATGGTTGCCGGACCCCAGGGTGCCCATCTCGCCGCGTTGGCGGGTCTTGGCCAGGGTCGAGACCTGATCTGGATCGGCACCGGTCATGACGCCGCCTTCCTCGATCCGGTCCAGATCGGCCGCTTCGCCGTAGCCTTGCTCGATGGCCCAGCGGGCGCCACCGACCAGCATCGCGTCGATCTCGCGCGTATTGAGGCGCAGGTGGCCTTCGCGACCGAGTCCGGCCGGGATCTTCTGTCCGAGCCGATCGGCCAGCGCGGTCCTGATCTCGGCGAGCTGCAGGGTTTTGAGTCCGGTATGGAGGGTCCGGACGCCGCACGAGATGTCGAAGCCGACGCCCCCGGCCGACAGGATGCCCCCCGCGTCGGGGTCGAAGGCCGCGACGCCGCCGATCGGGAAGCCATAGCCCGAGTGGGCGTCGGGCATGGCCAAGGCCGCACCGACGATCCCCGGCAGACTGGCCACGTGGCGGACCTGCTCGTAGACCTTGTCGTCCATGTCTCGCAGCAGTTCTTCGTTGGCGAACAGCCGACCGGGGACGCGCATCGCCCCGGACGGCGGGATCTGCCACAGGGTCTCGGTGACTCGGTCGAGGCGGTTCAAGTCCATCGGAAACCTCGTCAATCGATGATGTCGGTAACCCGCCAGGTTGCCCCCTGGCGGTCCATCCGGATGTGCGTGGCCCCGCCGCCGAGTTCGCCGATGCGGATCAGGAAGCGATTCGGGGATTCGAAGAAGGCGAAGCGGATCCCGCTGATCAGGTACGGTGGGTCCCGCTCGGTCGCGGCGCGAGTCGCCTCGCGCAACCTGTGCTGAACCCAGGTCGGCGTGATCAACTGTTCGAGCGTTGCGTCGCCGAGGCGTGCCAGTCCCTGCGAGAGGCGGCCAAGCGCATCGTTCCCCTCCTGGGGGCGGGGCAGTCCGAGCCCGGTCGTCAACCGCTGCTTGTAATTCCGCTGAATCGCCTGCAAATCCACGAGAGGTTCGAGGGCTGCCGGGTCGTCTCGGCTCAACGCGGTATCCATCTGAAGAATATGATAGTAGGGCCAAAGACCGTAACCGATCAGGGCGAACAAAAGCAGAGAAGCGAACAGCCGCATCATCGCGTGTGTCCCGAGTGGAATCTCTGTCGACGTCGAATCGTCAGCATAGATCAATTGTAATCCTTCCGTTACGATCCGCAGCGCCGGGGGCTTGCCCCGTGCCCTCGTCCGCGCACTCGGCCTGTCTCGCTCGTGGTCGGGGCTACCTGTGGGCACCGCCTCTCGCGCATCGGACAGGGCTTTGGGCGTTCGGCAGGGTATTTCGCGTCAACCAGACCAAAAGAACGGCTCCGTGGATGACATCGTTTCAACCCTTGCATTGACCTTCGGGGTCGGCTGGGCGGCCGGGATCAACCTGTACGCGGTCATCCTCGTCCTCGGCCTCCTGGGTGCGACCGGATACCTCGAACTGCCGGCCGGTCTCGCCCTGCTGGCCGATCCGCTGGTCATCGCCGCCGCCGGGTTCATGTACCTGGTCGAGTTCTTCGCCGACAAGGTGCCTGGTGTCGACACAGGCTGGGACACGCTACATACCTTCGTCCGCATCCCGGCCGGAGCGCTGTTGGCCGCCGGTGCCGTCGGCGATGTCGGACCCGCGGTCGAGATCGCCGCCGCGGTCGTCGGCGGCAGTCTGGCGGCGGCGACGCACGCGGCCAAGGCCGGCACGCGGGTGCTGATCAATACCTCGCCGGAGCCCTTCACGAACTGGGGGGCGTCGGTTGCCGAGGATCTCGGCGTCTTCGGCGGCCTGCTGCTGGCGCTGACCCATCCGGGTGTCTTCCTGGTCGCGTTAGCGCTGTTCGTGGTGCTGCTGGTCTGGCTGTTGCCGAAGCTATGGCGTGGTCTTCGCCAGCTCTTTCGGTCGCTGGGTCGACTGTTCGGTCTGGGCCGGGACCGACCGGCGGAGGCCGACGAGTCCGCTGGATCGGTCGCTGCTGGGCCCGGCGAACGGCCGTCGCACCGGGGGCAGCGATGAAAGCCTATCTGGTCGGGGGGGCGGTCCGCGATCGGCTGTTGGGCCGACCGGTCACCGAGCGTGATTACGTGGTCGTCGGTGCCACGCCGGATCAGTTGACGGCGCTCGGGTTCCAACAGGTCGGCCGCGATTTTCCGGTCTTCCTGCATCCGGAGACGAAGGACGAGTACGCGCTGGCACGGACCGAGCGCAAGATCGGCCCCGGCTACCACGGCTTCGTCGTCCATGCCGCGCCCGATGTCACGCTGGAGCAGGACCTGGCGCGCCGGGATCTGACGATCAATGCGCTGGCCGAGGACGAGCAAGGCCGTCTGATCGATCCTCATGGGGGGCAGGCCGACCTGGCGGCACGCATCCTGCGGCATGTCTCGCCGGCCTTCGCCGAGGATCCGCTGCGGATCCTGCGCGTGGCGCGCTTCGCCGCGCGTTTCGCCTCGCTCGGCTTCCAGGTCGCCGATGAGTCGATGGACCTGATGCGGGACATGGTCGCGGCCGGCGAGGTCGAGGCCCTGGTCCCCGAACGGGTCTGGCAGGAGCTGGCCAAGGCCCTGGGCGAGCCAAGGCCGTCGGTCTTCTTCACGACCTTGCGGGCCTGCGGGGCGCTGGCGCGCCTGTGGCCGGAAATCGACCGGCTCTTCGGTGTCCCGCAGCCGGCCAAGTGGCACCCGGAGATCGACACGGGTCTACATACGATGATGGTCGTCGACCAGGCCGCCCGGCTTTCCGACGACATCGGCGTGCGTTTCGCGGCCCTGACCCATGACTTGGGCAAGGGCTCGACGCCGGCCGAGATGCTGCCCAGCCACCACGGACATGAGGCGCGCAGTCACGCGTTGGTGTGGGCCTTGTGCGAGCGCTTTCGCGTCCCGCATCGGATCCGCGATCTGGCGCTGATCACCGCACGCCTTCATGGCAAGGTCCACAAGCTCGACGAACTGCGCCCGGCGACCGTCGTCGATCTGCTCGAGGAGGCCGATGCCTTCCGCCGACCGGAGCGCTTCGCTCAGATGCTGATCGCGTGCGAGGCCGACTACCGCGGCCGAACGGGCTTCAGTGAGCGCGATTACCCGCCGGCGCGGACCCTGCGGCGGCTGCTCGAGGTGCTCACCGAACTCGACCTCGGCGCGATCGCTGCCAGTGCACCGACCCCCGCGCAGATCCCCGAACAGATCCGCCAGACCCGTATCGCCGTCACCCGCACCGCACTCGCCGCGCCGCCGTAGGGCGGGAAAGCGCAGCGCATCCCGCCGTTCCCCGGCGCCCAATTCCGGCTCGCTTTCGCGCTTTCCCACCCTCCAGGGTCAGCGGGACAGTTTGAGTCCGACCTTGGTCACGCGGTCTTCGTTGACCTCGCGGACGACCAGCTCGATGCCGTCCAATTGCACACGGTCGCCGACGACGGGATGGGCATGACGGCCGCGGCGCACCAGTTGATCGAGGGTCAGCGTCAGGGTGTCGGCGGGCAAGGCGAGGCCGTAGGCCGTGGCCAAATCGCCGACCCGGGCCTCGCCATTGAGGACGAATTCCCCGAAGAAGGCCAGGTCGGACAAGCGCTCGGGCGTCGCGCGCGCGACGAAGAGCCGATCGAGGCTGGTCAGGACACTGGGTTCGGCCAGCAGGTACAAGTAGTCGCCGGGGCGCAGGTCGCGCAGGTCCAGCGGGTCGAGGAGCTGTTCGAACCGCAAGATCGCGACGACCCGGGCGCCCTTTGGCAGCGCCAATTGATGTAGGCGCTCGCGCAGCACTGGTGTGTCCTCGGCGAGGCGGTATCCGACCAGTTCCAGTTCGCGTTGGCCGGGGATATCCAGCTCCACGCGTTGCACCAGGTGGGTCGTCGGCGGCACCTCCAGCTTCAACCAGCGCGCCGAGGAGGCGACGGTCCAGCCTTGGATCAGCAGCGATAGCAGCACGACGAAGAAGACGATGTTGAAATACATCTGGGCCTGTTCGAGCCCGGCGAGCAGCGGGAACAATGCGAGAATGATCGGGACGGCGCCGCGCAGGCCGACCCAGCCGATGTAGACCTGCTCGCGCCATGGAAAGCGGAACGGTAATAGGCAGAGCCAGACGGCGATCGGTCGGGCGACCAGCATCAGCACCGCGGCGAAGATCAGTGCGTCGACGGCGACTGGCAGCAGCTCGGAGGGTGTGACCAGAAGCCCGAGCATCAGGAACATGCCGATCTGCGATAGGCTTGCGAAGCCGTCGTGGAAGCGTTTGATGTTCTGGCTCGATTGCACCGGCCGGTTGCCGACGATCAGCCCGGCAAGATAGATGGCCAGAAAGCCGCTGCCCTGCAGCACCGCGGTGACGCCGAAGATGACCAGGCCCCCTGCCATCACGGCCAGCGCATAGAGCCCGGGGGGCATCTCGAGCCGGTTGACGAGCCACACGAGGCCGAGTCCGCCGAGGATCCCGATCAGTCCGCCCAACCCCATCTGGCGGACGAACTCCCACAGCATGACCCAGCCCAAGTTGTCCGAGCCGGCGAGGATCAGTTCGATCAAGACGATCGTCAGGAAGATGGCCATCGGGTCATTGCTGCCGGACTCGATCTCGAGCGTTGCGCCGACCCGCTGCTTGAGTTCCAGGCCGCGCGATCGCAACAGCGAGAAGACCGCCGCGGCGTCGGTCGAGCCGACGATGGCCCCGAGCAGCAGGCCCTCGAGCCAGTGCAGGCCCAGCCACCAAGCGGCGAAGATGCCAGTGATCGCGGCCGTGATCACGACGCCGACCGTGGCCAGGCCGATCGCTGGCTTCAGACCGACGCGAAAGTTCTTGAAGGGCGTCGACATGCCGCCGTCGAACAGGATGATCGCGAGGGCGAGACTGCCGATCAGATGGGCCAGTTGCACGTCGTCGAACTGGATGCCGCCCGGGCCCTGCTCGCCGAGCAGCATGCCGATGACCAGGAAGACCAACAGCAAGGGCGCACCGACACGGTTGGAGATGACCCCGGCCAAGATGCTGAGGAGCAGCACGAGCCCGCCGACGAGGATGATCTGGTTGGTCAGGTCCATGATGTTGCTGAGTGCCTCCTTCAGGCCGTTGCAGGTCCGGTGCCTCGTCCGTACTGCTCAGTGGATGCCATCGGCGATTGGAGCCGACCCGGCGCGAAATCGTTCCGTGTCCGCGCTGGTCGGACACGGCGGGCCGCACCGCCTGACCTGACCAGGGAAGATCCGGCGACCTGCTCCGCGTCGGACAGCGTGCTTCGCGAAAGCCGCCCCATGGCATCGGCGCGACCGTCGGCGAGCGGGATCTTGTCGTCGCGCCGCCTGGGAGTGGGTCACGGCGGGCTCCGACGAGGCGATGGTAGCGATTATACGACCAGCGACGGCTGGTCCGGCGTCACGCGGCCTTCGTGCTGGTGCAGCGGTTGTCGACGGTCGTTGCGGAAGGGTCGCGGCCGGCAAAGTCGTCAGTCCTCGTCGGGCTCAGTGCGGCAGAATCCGTAACGAAAGGTATCGGGCAGCGCGGGCAGGTCGTAGCGATCGTCTGTACAGAGCCTCCTACCTCGATTGCAGGTGTTTGGCCCGAACGCCGCGCGAAACGTAACGACGAGGTTGGGATTCTGCGATCGAGGTCGCGAACTGGCGACCTCGTCATTGCCCTTGTCAGGTCAGGGTGTTAGAAGAAAAACACAGTCGCCATGTCCTGTCTCATCCGCTGCGCGAAGCGAGGTCCGTCCGATGTCCCTTGGCCAACCGACCACCGGGTCCCGTGCCATCCCCGTTCCTTCCACCGGCGGTCTGGCCCTCCTGCGTGTCGTGCAAGTCACCGACACGCATCTGTTGGCCGACCCGAACGGAGGTCTGTTGGGGCTGTGCACGCGGACGGCGTTCGAGTCGGTGCTGGACTTGATGCTGTCCCGTTTTGGCTTGCCGGACATCCTGCTGTTGAGCGGTGATCTGGTGCATGACGAGAGTCTGGCAGGGTATCGCTATCTGGCCGGGCGGTTGCGAGCTCTGGGTGTCCCGTTCTACGCCATTCCGGGCAACCACGATGATGCGGATCGGATGGCGGCGGTTCTAGATGCGGACGCGGCCTCTCCGATGCGGGCGTTGGAGATCGGTGGCTGGCAATGGTTGTTGCTCGATTCGGCGGTGTCCGGGTGCGCCGGGGGCCGGCTCGATCCGGGTCAGGTCGGTGCGCTCGACGAGGCGCTGAGTCGGTGTGCGCTCCCGGCGCTGATCGGCCTGCATCACCATCCGGTGCCGGTCGGCAGTCGCTGGTTGGACGACATCGGCTTGGCGAACGGATCGGAACTGATGGCGCTCATCGAACGACACCGGCACGTCAAGGCGGTCCTGTGGGGCCATGTCCACCAGGAGTTTCGAGGTCGGCAAGGCGATTGTTTGTTGCTCGGTTCGCCGTCGACCTGCGTTCAGTTCGCGCCCGGAACCGAGCGGTTCGCGCTCGATCGGTCCTCACCCGGGTTTCGGTGGTTGGTCCTGTACGCTGACGGCCGTATCGAAACCGGGGTCGAGCGCCTCCCAGGCCGGCCGGACAGCCTGAATCTGGCCGCGCCGGGGTATTGATCAGGCTAGCGCGTACGTCGCCAACCGTGCCCGGTATGCTGGCCAGGGCTCGGGCTGTTGCGGCGGCACGGGCGGCCGCCGAGGGACCGCCTCGGCGAATGCCGCTCGCGGTCGACATCGGCTTCAGCATGGCGGCAACGTCTGGATCCCACCGGCTCCCGACGCCGCGCGCCAGGCGGTGGCACGACCCGGATCAGGATGTGACGAAGGCCGTCAACGCTTGATAGGCCACCGGTTCGCAGGCGACACCCGTTACCTCCGCCCGCGGTGGACCGGTTCTGAGCCAATCACGCATGGCCGCCACCGCCTGAGCGTCGCCGCAGACCAGCACCTCGACCCGCCCGTCGGGGAGGTTGCGGGCGTGCCCGGTCACCCCGAGCCTCAGCGCCTGTTCTCGGGCCGAGGCGCGAAAGAAGACCCCTTGTACCCGTCCTCCGACCAGGCACCGGAAACAGACCTGGTGACTGGTCGACTGGTCTGGATGCTGCGCCATCTCGATTTCCCCCAAGGAACTTGAATCACAAGCGCGGCACCTTCCCGGTTCGGGGCGTGTGATTGATCGCGTGTCGAATCTGATCGGTCATTGTCGAATGCTTTGGCGTCCGATTCAACGTGGCGGCCACGCCCGAGCGGGATCGGTCTACCCTTGCCGGTCTGGAGAGTCTTGGTCGGGTGCCGGTGCGTCGGCCGGCGCGGGCGTCGTCGCCGAGTCCGCGCGGAGACCTTCACGGCGAACCGGGCACCTTGCCGATAACCGGTAGAATGGCGGTGGAAGCTGGGCGGTCCGTCGACACCGGAGCGGGCCGACAACGCGAAACGGAGCCTGAAGGGTATGAGCTACATCCTGGTCCTCTATTACAGCCGCTATGGTGCTACGGCGGCGATGGCCCATCAGATCGCGCGCGGGATCGAGGAGGTCCCCGGACTCGAGGCGCGGTTGCGGACGGTCCCGGCCGTCTCGGCCACGTGCGAGGCGGTCGAGGACAGTATCCCGCCGAGCGGGCCGCCGTTCGCCCAGATCGATGACCTGAGGCATTGCGCGGGCTTGGCCTTGGGGAGTCCAACACGGTTTGGAAATATGGCCGCCCCGTTGAAATATTTCCTCGATGGGACCAGCTCCTTGTGGCTGTCGGGGGCCTTGACGGGCAAGCCCGCCGCCGTGTTCACGTCGACTGGCACGCTGCACGGCGGGCAGGAGTCGACGCTGTTGACGATGATGCTGCCCTTGTTGCATCACGGGATGTTGCTGCTGGGCCTGCCGTACAGTGAGCCGGATCTGATTCATACGACGACGGGTGGTTCGCCCTATGGGGCTTCCCATGTCGCCGGACCGGATAGCAATCGCCCGCTGAGCGATGAGGAGACGCGGCTGTGCCGAGCACTAGGGCGGCGCCTCGCGCGGACCGCGGCCGCGCTCGGTGGCGGTGCCTGACTTGGTGCCGGACGCCGAGCCGGTGCCTGGCCGGGGGCAGCTGCCATTGCCTGTGCAGCTGCGACCGGAGGCCTCCTTCGATGAGTTCGTTGCCGGCCCCAATGAACTCGCCGTCGCCGCGGCGCGGGCCTTCGTCGAGCCGGGCTCCGAGCTGTACCTGTACCTGTTCGGCGCCGCCGGAACCGGCAAGACGCACCTGCTCCATGCCGTGTGTCGGGCGGCCTCGGCCGGTCGCCGGCCGGTGTCGTACCTGCCCCTTGGAGATCCTGGTTTGACGCCGGCGATCCTCGATGGCTTGGATCAGATGTGGCTGGTTGCCCTCGACGACGTCCAGCGCATCGCTGGGGATCGGGCCTGGGAACGCGGGCTGTTTGGTCTGTTCAATCGTCTGCGCGAAGGGAAACGACGCTTGCTCGTGAGCGCCGACTGTCCGGCCGCCGAACTGCCGCTGGACCTCGCGGACTTGCGGTCCCGTTTGAGCTGGGGGCCCGGTTTCCGGCTGCGGGCGCTCGATGACAGCGACTGCGAGACCCTGTTGCGTCACGCGGCACGGAGGCGCGGGCTCGAGCTCGGCGATAGCGCGATCAGCTATATCATGCGCCGCTCGCCGCGGGACGTGCGGGCGCTGATCGCGGTGCTCGACGATCTCGATCAGGCGAGCTTACGCGAACAGCGCCGGCCTACGGTGCCCTTCATCCGTGCCTTGCTCGAAGGGGGCGACTCCGACCAGTCCCGCCGGTGATCGGCGGGAGGTCGGCCGTCGCGCCGTCATGGCTGACGCCAGGGCTTACGGGTTGCCTTGCGGCTCCACAGATAGACGTATTGGGCGCCGCTGGCGATGATCGAAGCCAGGCACGCATAGATCAGGAACTGGATAAGGACACCCGGAAGGGGCAATGGGCCGGCGTTCGCGATCACCGTGATGACGAGCAGGATCTGGAACAGGGTATTGACCTTGCTCGCGAGGAGTGGGGCGGCATCGATGTCCTCGACCAGTAGATGGTAGACGAGCGCGCCGCCGACGATGATGAGGTCGCGCAGGATCGCGGCAATCACGAGCCATAGCGGGATCAGGCCCAGGGCGCCGAGGATCAGGAAGGACGCGACCAGCAGCACCTTGTCGGCGAGCGGATCGAGGATCCCGCCGAGCCAACTGGTCCAGCCGAAGTGCTTGGCAAGGAAGCCGTCGAGCGCGTCCGAGACCCCGGCCAGCGCAAACAGGGCCAAGGCCCAGCCGAACTCCTCGATCCACAACAGGTACAGCAGGGGTACGACGATCAACAGCCGCAGCAGCGTGATGATATTGGGTATGTCTTGCAACCGAACGATCATGTCATTGGCGGCGCCCGGCGCCGATTCCGGTTCGATAATGGCCAGGATAGCGATTCTTTGAGGTTCCCTAAGGTCGATAAGATAGCCTCATTGACCGCGATCAGGCCACTGTTAGAATGGGGCCTTGCCCGTTGCAGTGGAACCGATCGTGGCTCAGGACCCCAACGCCCCGTCCTCAAACCCCTTGAGTTACCGCGCCGCTGGCGTCGACATCGATGCCGGCAACCGCTTGGTCGAGCGAATCAAGCCGTTGGCCGCCGCGACCTTCCGTCCCGGGGTCCTCTCCGGCCTCGGCGGGTTCGGCGCACTGTTCGAACTACCTCCGAATCAGTATCGGCATCCGGTGCTGGTCTCCGGTACCGACGGTGTCGGCACCAAGCTGAAACTCGCGATCGAGCTCGATCGGCTCGATCAGATCGGCATCGACCTCGTCGCCATGTGTGTTAACGATATCCTGGTGACGGGCGCCGAACCCCTGTTCTTTCTCGACTATTACGCGACCGGGCGGCTCGATGTCGATAGCGCGAGCCGGGTCGTCGCCGGCATCGCCGAGGGCTGTCGGTTGGCCGGTTGTGCGCTGACCGGAGGCGAGACCGCCGAGATGCCCGGGATGTACTCCGACGGAGAGTTCGACCTCGCTGGCTTCTGCGTCGGCGTCGTCGAAAAGTCGGAGCTGATCCTGGCCGAGCGCGTTCACCCGGGCGATCGCCTGATTGGCTTGGCCTCGTCCGGGCCGCACTCGAACGGATACTCGCTGATTCGCAAGCTCATCGCGACGCGGGCGGTCGATCTGACGCAGGAACTCGAGGGGGTCGCGCTTGCGACCGCGCTGCTCGCGCCGACGCGAATCTATGTCCGGTCCTTGCTGCCGGTCATCCGCCGCTGGTCGATTCATGGACTGGCCCATATCACCGGCGGCGGCCTGACCGAGAATCTGCCGCGGATGCTGCCGGACGGCGCGCGGGCCGTCGTGGATCTCGAGGCTTGGCAGCGACCGGCCCTATTTCGCTGGTTGCAGCGCACCGGCGATATCGACGAGCAGGAGATGCGGCGGACCTTCAACTGCGGTCTCGGCATGGTCGTCTGCGTGGCCGATGAGGAGGCGGACGCGGTGTGCGAGGCGTTGAACGCAGCCGGCGAACAGGCCTGGATCATCGGTCACATCGAGGCCGGGGCTCCCGCCGTGTGCTTCGTCGGCGGCGGGGATTGATTCGATGGTTCGGCAAACCCCGGTCTCGACGCTGGTCTTGATCTCCGGTGGCGGAAGCAACCTGCAAGCGTTGATCGATGAATCCCGCCGTGGTCTGCCGATCGCGATCGATGCCGTGATCAGCAATGAACCCCAGGCCTATGGTCTGGTCCGGGCGCGCGACGCCGGGGTCGCGACGCGGGTCCTATGTCATCGTGGCTTCCCCGATCGCCAGGGCTTCGACCGCGCCCTGATGCGTCTGATCGACGAGTTCCGACCGGGCCTGATCCTCCTGGCGGGGTTCATGCGGATCCTGACACCGGCCTTCGTGGCGCGGTATCGCGGGCGCTTGTTCAATATTCACCCGTCGTTGCTGCCCGACTTCCGCGGGCTCGATACGCACCGCCGAGCCTTGGCGGCCGGGGTGCGGGTGCACGGGGCCAGTGTCCATTACGTGACCGCCGATCTCGACGGGGGGCCAGTCGTCCTGCAGGCGCGCGTGCCGGTGCTGCCCGGTGACAGCCCGGAGGTCCTTTCCGAACGCGTCCTGCGGCAGGAGCATGTCATCTACCCGTTGGCTGTTCGCTGGTTCGCCGAGGGCCGTCTGGTCCTCGGCGACGACGGGCGGCCCTATCTCGACGGTCAGGTCCTGGATCGGCCGCGTTTGCTCGAGGACCTCACAGACCGCAACCAGGTCGTCTGACCCGGCTGTATAAGGTCCGGGGCCGGGCGTGATGCCGCGTCGCGCGTGGAGGTCGCCGCAACCATGTTCGATATCTCGCCATCCAGCGCCGCGGCTGCCAGGCCGCGCTGCCTGACCTGGAATCACGATGGGGGGCCGTTGGTCGTCGATCTCTGGGAACCGCCCACGCCCACCGCGCGGCCCCCGGTGCTGCTGATCCACGGCTGGGGTGCAGCGGGTGGCTATTGGCGATCGACCGCGCGGGACCTGTCCGAGAGTCGGTGCGTTTTGGTGCCGGATCTACCCGGGACGGGTCGGTCGCAGCCGGTGCAGCGACCCCAGGGATTGTTCGAACAGAGCGCTTCACTGGTGCGGGTCCTCGACGAACTGGGACTCGATCGCGTCGCCCTCGTCGGCCATTCGATGGGTGCCGCGATGGCGCTGCTGGTTGCCGAGCGTTGTCCGGAACGGGTCGAGCGACTCGTGTTGACCTCGCTGTGTCTCTTCACCTCGGAGGCCGAGAAGCGTCTCTTTCGCTTGATCTCGCTCGGCTTCTCTTTATCGCTTGGTGTGCGCCGGCTGTCGTTTGCGAAGTCGCGCTGGTTCGGCAACAGGCTGGCCTCTCGTTACTTCCATCGGCCGCCGGCGGACCCGAGCGTCATCGATCAGATCCATCGTGACTTCCTGGCCCTCGATGCGGCGTCGGCCGTCGCTTGCGCGCGCGGTGCGACCGACCATGCGATCGATCGCGCCGCGGCGCTGGTTCGGGCGCCGACCTTGTTGATTGCCGGGCGGCAGGATGATCTGATGCCGATCGCGAATGTCGGCTACACCGCTCGGACCATCGTCGGCTGTCAGGTGCAGTGGGTCGACCGGTGCGGGCATCTGCCGATGGTCGAGCGGCCCGGCGAATACCTGGGCATTCTGCGCGGATTTCTGGACTCGCCGGATATCACGGCGTCTTGATCTGTCAACTACCGTCGGTCTGGGTTTTGATGCAGGTCAAGTATGTCGCCGATAGAAGAGTTTCCAGACCCGCATCGGGGAAATCTTCTGGCTAGACTTTGTCCGACCGTAAACATGGGACAAGACGCGAGGACATGACGATGGCATCTCTGTTGGTATGGCGGGATAGGTGGTTCCTGGGGATCGAGGATCTCGATGCGGACCATCGCGAGATCCTGACGTTGGTCAACGGTCTGATCGAGGTCGGAGCGGGTCATGGCTCGCCATTGCGGAATGCGGAGGAACCACCCCTGGAAGGACCCCTCGAGCGCCTCCAACGCTTGATCGATCGCTTGCGTCGCCATTGTCGAGTCGAAGATGCCTTCTTGAAGTCGATCGCGTATCCGGATTTTGCCGCCCACAAGTGCGAACACGCGCTTCATCTCGCGGAACTGGTCGCCTTGCGGCGGCGTCTCGCGGCGCATGGCGCCCAGGAGATCGACGAGGGAAGCCTGAATTACGTCAAGGAGTGGTTCTTGAATCACCTGTCCGACGATCGGCAGTTCGTCCGGTATTACTTCGAGCGCTTCGGTGGGGCGGGAGCCGATCGGGTGCTGGGTCTTCAACGGCCATTGTGGGGCAACAAGGTGCTTGGACCTGTGTCGACACCGGTTCCCGGCTATCTTCCGCCGGTGTCGCTGAGCCGGCCGAGGCCTGGTGCCACGCGGCGAGCCCGAGCCGCTTCCTGATAAGGATCACTCAGCGGGTCGATGCGGCCGTTCGTGCTCGGCTCGAGCTGGGCAGTTCAGTCGAACGGGAATCGATCCGCGCACCATCCGTACCGGTGCCGTTCGATGCCAGGGGCCTCGCCCGCCAGGACGGCACCATCTGGTTCAGTGTTTCGGTGACCGCACTGTCATCCAGTCTCTGCACGGTGTGACGCAGCCTGTCCATCAGTGCGCGCACCCGTTCGGCGTCGATATCGATGGCACTCGACGCGATTCGAATCTTCGGATGGGGCGTCTCGAGCAGATCCTCGGACGTGTAGAAAAGCTCTTCGTGGAGCTTTTCGCCGGGTCGTAGACCTATGTATTCGATCGCGATGTCCTGACCGGGTCGCTTCCCCGATAGTTGGATCATCTGCTCGGCCAGGTATCGAATCTTGATCGGATCTCCCATCTCCAGGACGAAGGTCTCGCCACCGCGGCCGAGGACGGCTGCCTGCATGATCAATTGGCAGGCCTCGGGGATCGTCATGAAGAAGCGTTCGATGTCCGGGTGGGTCACGGTGACCGGGCCGCCTTGTTCGATCTGTCGCCGAAATCGTGGCACGACGCTGCCGGCCGAGCCCAGGACATTGCCGAACCGAACCACGATGAAGCGGCATCTGGACCGCCGGTCGAGGTCTTGACAGAGGAGCTCGGCCGCGCGCTTGCTGGCCCCCATCACGTTGGTCGGGTTCACGGCCTTGTCGGTCGATATCAGCACGAATCGCTCACAGCCCGAGGCGGCAGCGGCCGCGGCGACGATTTCGGTCCCGAGCGTATTGTTCAGCACGGCCGCGCAGACCTGATCCTCGAGCATGGGCACATGCTTGTAAGCGGCCGCATGAAACACGATGTCCGGCGGCGTTTCGCGAAACAGGCGCGTGATCGCGCCCGGGTCCGTGATGTCGAGCAAATGACGGGAAAAGGGTACCGACACGCTGCTATCGGACAGGGCCATCTCGATTCGGTACAGGTTGTGCTCGCTGTGATCGACCAAGATCAGACGCTTGGGTCGACACGGCATCAGTTGGCGGCATAACTCCGACCCGATCGAACCGCCCGCCCCGGTCACGAGGATGGTCCGTCCCGCCAACCCCTCGTGGATCGTCGGCCAGTCCAAGGTCACCGGGTTGCGGCCGAGGAGATCCTCGATCGAAACCGACCGCAGTTGCCGGACGGTGACTTGCCCGGACATCATCGCGTTGAGCTCCGGCACGGTGCGGAACGGGCGGCTGGCTGCCTCGCAAAGGTTCACCAGGCGTCGCATCTGGCTGGCCGACGCGCTGGGGACGGCCAGCACGATCAGATCGATCGCGAGGCGCTCGACCAGTGTCGGTATCTGGTCGCTGGTGCCGCGGATCGGGACGCCATGGACGTCGCCGCCCTGGCGACGCAGCTTGTCATCGACGAAGGCCACCGGATTGTAGGCGCGCCCAGTGTCGCGGAGCATGTCCCGCGCCAGCATCTCGCCGGCGCGCCCGGCCCCGACGATCAGAACCCGCTGACCGGCATCCCAATCGAAATGCCGATCCTTGATCAGGCGGTAGAATAGCCGCGGCCCGGCCAAGAGCAGCAGCTGAAAGATCACGAACAGCACCGGGACCGATCGTGGCATGTAGGCCAAGCGGTTCAACGCAAAGAGCAGAAACAGCAGCAGCGTGGTCCCGACCAAGACGGCCTTGGCGATCCGGACCAGGTCGGTCATCGACGCAAACCGCCAGACACCGCGATACAGGCCGAAAAGCCAATAGACGAGGCCGAGTACCAGGATCACGATGGGCAGGGTATCGACCGCGGCCTCGATGAATTCCGGGGGGACGTAGCCGAGGTTGAAACGCATCCAGTAGGCCAGGAACCAGGCCACCGGGATCATCGCGACATCATGCAAAAGCACGACGAACCGCGACCGAAGGCGTTCGATCCAAGGGGCGCTCATGGCTTCGTTGTCATCTCGTTCGCGTCGGGAGCGACCGCTGGCGTCGCTGCGAGGTCCAGGGCGTCGCGGTGACCCGAACGGTCGTCCGTCAGAGATCGCGCCGAGCGCTCGAGGCGGGTGGCGGATCCAGTCATGACCCGCGTTCGATGCGATGGAGCCCGCGGCCGTCTGCCGGCTGTGGTGCGCGCGGAGGGCGCAGCCAGGGGGTCGAGGCGATCAGCAGCGCCCCGCACAGGATCCCGAGCAGATCGATCAAGACGTCGAGCGCGCTGGGATGGCGTCCGTCGACGAAGAACTGCAGCAGTTCGCTGATGATCGCCAATCCGGTGAGGATGCCGAACAGACGCCACCAACCCAGATCGAGGCGGGCGGCGAAGACCAGTGTCGCGATGACCAGGAAGAGCCCGAAATGACCCAGCGCGGCGGTATTCACCGGACCCTGCCGGGGCGGCTCGAAGGGTACGATATCGCCGAGCCATGCGCTGAGGGCGGCCAACGCCGACGGGGGCAGGAGGAGCGCGGTCAGCAGCAGGGCCAGGGTCGCCAGGGACAGCCCCCGCATCAGGGCACGGGCCGGCCGGGTCAGCCACCATCCGGCCCCGAGGATCAAGGTGACCCAGGTGGCGAGCAGGGTCCAACGGAGCCAGCTCAGCCAGGGGTCGGCAATGGCTCCGGGCGGCGCGAGCCATCCCAGACCGGGATCGTCCGGCGGATTCACCCACAGGGTCGCGAGCACGAGCGACAGCAGAACCGCCGTCCACGCCAGGTGCCTGCGGATACCCGTTTCCGCGACGCGATGATCGTACATAATAGGTTACCAAAACCGTCATCTGCATCCACCGGCGGTCCGTCGCGATGCGTTCGGACGGCCGGATCGAACCCGAATTCTAAACCGAATGACGAATCCTGACCTGTTTGATGGGGCGGAGCGCCTGATGACGAGGCCGCGTGTGGCCATCGCCGGGGCCGATGGCTTCATCGGCAGTGCTCTGTGTGCGGCGCTGGCCCAGGACCATCGAGTCTTTGCGCTGACCCGGTCGCCAACCTGGGCGCGGATGCCGCCGGACCGTGCTGGCGTGGTTCGGCGAGTGTGCGATCTGTTCTCGCTCGACGCGGTCCGGACGGGTCTCGATGGGATCGACTATGCCGTCTATCTCGCGCATTCGCAGGCGCCCTCATCGCGTCTGACGCAGGCGCGGCCGGCCGACATGGACCTGGTCATGGCGGACAATTTCGCGCAGGCCGCGGCCGAGAGCGGCGTCAAACAGATCGTCTTCGTCGGTGGTTTGATCCCGGAAGGATTCCATATCTCCCCTTTGCTCTGGAGTCGCCGCGAGGTCGAGATGGTGCTGGCGTCGCGCGGCACGCCGGTCACGGCACTGCGCGCGGGGCTCGTCGTCGGGGCGGGTGGCTCGGCGGTCGGGTTCTTGGTCGACCTGGTACGGCGTCTACCCCTGATCCCGCTGCCCGGCGCGGCCCAGTCGGTGACCCGTCCGATCGCGCTGGCGGACCTGATTCGAGCGATACGCCAGTGCCTCGGCCGACCCGAAATCTATCGCGGTTCGTTCGATCTCGGTGGCCCGGACTGCCTGAGCTACGAGCAGATGGCGCGCGAGACTGCCGCGATCCTCGGGCTGCGACGGGTGATCATCCGGATACCCTTCATTCCATTGGGGTTGGCGGCCTGGGCCGCGCGCCTGGTCAGTGGCGCGCCGGCGTCACTGATTGGTCCGGTGATCGAAAGCCTGCCACAGGATACCCGGATGCGCGACAATCCGTTGCAGCAGATCGTCGGTGTCGCTTCGATTCCGTTCTGCCAGGCGCTCGCGGCGGCACTCGATGCGCGCCGGCGTCGCTTGCCGAGCCCGCGGCAGCCGACTCGACGGCGTGACCGGATCCTCTTGCGTCGAGCCAGTCTGGTCCGATCGATTCAGCGCATCATCCTGCCCCCTGGCCAGGATGCGGCCTGGGTCGCCGGCAACTACTTTCGCTGGCTCGAACGTGGCGGGGTCTGGCCGTTGATCTGCAGTCACTGCGATCAGGACGGCAGTTGGACCCTGTGTCTGCGTTGGCCACGCCTCAGGCTCCTGACGCTCAGGCATGCGGCCGCGCAAAGCTCCCGGCAGCGTCAGGTCTACCGGGTCGGTGGCGGCCTCCTGTGTCGCACTGACGCGCCCGGCCAGGCCCGATTCGAGTTCCAGACGCTGCTGGGTGACCGCTACACGATGGCCGCGATCCATGACTATGCCCCGGCGCTACCCTGGTACCTCTATCGCTGGACCCAGGCACCCTTTCATCGCTGGGTCATGCGGCGCTATCAGCGCCATCTCGCCCGGCTGGCGCGCTAGGTGTCGGATCGGGCCGGGCACGGTCAGCATTCCGGATTTCCGACCGAGAGGGTTAGACCTATGCATCCGCCAGCCGGTGACAAGACCTATCGTGCGCTCCCCGCTGTGCGCCATCTGCCTTATGCCCTGTACCGAGCCGATGAGCTGCGGGCACTCGATCGCGCCGCGCTCGATGAATCGGATCTGACCGGCGCCGACTTGATGGAGCGGGCGGGTCAGGCCGCCTATCGGCTGATCCGCTCGCGATGGTCGTCCGCGCGCTCCTTGACGGTGCTCTGCGGCGGCGGAAACAACGCCGGCGACGGCTATGTCGTCGCCCGTGCCGCGGTCGGTCACGGTGATCAGGTGCGCGTCCTGACGCTCGTAGATCCGGCCCGCCTGCGCGGTGATGCCTTGGCGATGGCACAGGTCTATCGTGCCGCGGGCGGGGCGATCGAGCCCTTCGCGGGGTTGCCCCAGCGCACCGATCTGATCGTCGATGCCTTGCTCGGGATCGGCCTTGCTCGTGATCTCGAGGGTCCCTGGCTCGCGGCGGTCCAAGCCGTCAACGCGCACCGAGCGCCGGTGTTGGCCCTCGATGTGCCGTCGGGGCTCGACGCCGACACCGGTGCCATGCGCGGTGACGCGGTCCGCGCGAGTGCGACCATCAGTTTCATAGGCCTTAAGGTCGGCTTCTTCACCGGTGAGGGACCGGAGCGCTGCGGGCGGATCCACTTCGCCGGGCTCGAGATCCCGGCCACGACCCTCGCGCGGGTCCTGCCGTCGGCGCGGCGTATCGATTGGCGGCGAGTGGCCGATCGGCTCGGGCCGCGACCGCGGACCGCGCACAAGGGGACCTTTGGTCACGTGTTGATCATCGGCGGGGCGCCGGGCTTCTCCGGGGCGGTCCGTCTGGCCGGCGAGGCGGCCCTGCGGGCCGGTGCCGGGCTGGTCTCGATCGCGACCCATCCCGATCACGCGCGCTGCTTGAACCTGACCCGGCCCGAGCTGATGGTCCACGCGGTCGACACGGCGGCCGATCTGGCCCCGTTGCTCGAGCGGGCCACGGTCGTCGCGATCGGCCCGGGATTGGGGCAGGGGGCCTGGGGGCGCGATCTGTGGTTGGCGGTCGTGTCGCTTCCGCGTCCGCTGATCGTCGATGCGGATGCCTTGAACCTGTTGGCCGAGGCGCCGGCCGCGCGCGCGGACTGGGTCTTGACACCGCACCCGGGCGAGGCGGCGCGCTTGCTCGGCGAGTCGACGGTGCAGGTCCAGCGCGACCGCCCCGGCGCCGTCAGTCGGTTGCAACGGCGCTACCTTGGTGTCGTCGTCCTCAAGGGGGCCGGGACCCTGATCGATGCCGGGCCGCCACGACCGCCGGCGATCTGTAGCGACGGCAACCCGGGTCTCGCCAGCGGCGGCACCGGTGACGCCTTGACAGGTATCATTGCCGCACTGGTCGCGCAGGGTCTGGATCCCGACGAGGCGGCATCGGTCGGCGTCTGTGTGCACGCCCGGGCCGCTGATGTCGCGGCGCGTGACGGTGAGCGGGGCATGCTGGCCGGTGACCTGATCGCGCGATTGCGCGCCGTTCTCGATGGGCAGGATAGGCGATGATACGTGTCGAGTTGAACAGTCCGGAGCAGCAGTTGGATTTCGGGCGCGCCCTGGCACAGTGGTTGACCGGTCCGGCCTTGGTCTTCCTCCACGGTGACCTTGGGACCGGCAAGACGACGCTGGTGCGAGGCCTGTTGCAGGGCCTCGGCCATCCGGGTCCGGTCCGCAGTCCGACCTTCACGCTGATCGAGCCGTATGAGCTCGGGGGTCGAACCGTCTTCCATCTGGATCTCTACCGACTCGGCGCACCGGAAGAGCTCGAGTACCTCGGGCTGCGCGACCTGCTCGACGAACGCGATCTGATGCTCGTCGAATGGGCCGAGCGTGGCCAAGCGGCGTTGCCAGTGCCCGATCTGGTCATCTGCCTGGAGCACCGGGGCGACGGCCGCCTGCTCCTGCTGACCGGTCGAACCCCGCGCGGGCAGGCCGTGGTCGCGGCAATGGCTTCCGAAACAACCTCAAATCAAGGATTTGGAAAACCCGACTAATCATTGATTATTATTGTAAAAGGTGACGGCGCCTGCTATCTTCTTAAAGGTCGAGGTGGTGGCCGCGCAAAGAACCCGGCTCTGGGGCAGGACCATGTTCAAGGTTATCGGTTTACTCCTGTTGTTCGTCTCACTGCCTGCCTGTTCGCAGCAGGTCGAGGTCGAGAGTGCGCGCGTGTGGACGGCGCCCGATCACACGCGCCTGATCATCGATGTCGCCGGCCCGGTCTCGCATCAGATCCGGCCGCTGATCGACCCGGATCGGCTATTGATCGATATCGCCGGGGTGACGCTCCCCAGCAAGCTGCCGAAGGTCGATGCGGCGGATCCGCTGATCGTTCGTCTGCGCGGTGGGTCGCCGGATGGACGCAACCTGCGGCTGGTGCTCGACCTCAAACAACCGGTGCGCGTCAAGAGCACACTGGCACCGCCGAACGAGCGTTACGGCTATCGTCTGGTCGTCGACCTGCAACCGAAAGAGGCGGACGAGGCCGTTCGGCTGGCCGAGCGGGCGGGCGATGTCCGGCACGCTCGCGCCGGGACAACGGCGGGATCCGGTGTCGCCGGCCTGCGCGAGCTCGTAGTCGCGATCGATGCCGGACACGGTGGCGAGGATCCGGGGGCCATCGGGCCGGCCGGGACGCGGGAGAAGGACATCACGCTGGCGATCGCGCGACGTCTGGAGGTGCTGGTCGAGGCGGCGCCCGGCCTGCGGCCGGTGATGATTCGCGACGGTGATTACTTCGTTCGTCTCCGTGATCGTGTTCAGCTGGCTCGGCAACACCAGGCGGACCTCTTCGTGTCGATCCATGCCGATGCCTACCATGATCCGCGGGTCAGTGGGTCGTCGGTCTACACCCTGTCCTTCAGTGGGGCCACCAGCGATGCTGCGAAATGGCTCGCCGAGCGTGAAAACAAGGCGGATCTGATCGGCGGTGTCGAATTGACGGGCGTCGACAGCGATCTCGATCGCGTGCTCTTCGAGCTGGCTCAGAACGGCTCGCTGGAGCATAGCCGGTATGCGGCCGAGCATGTGCTGACGCGCCTGAAGGGGACCGGGCCGGTTCACCGTGCGTCGGTACAGCAGGCCCGTTTCGTCGTGTTGAAGTCACCGGATATCCCGTCGATGCTGGTCGAAACAGCCTTCATCTCGAATCCGGACGATGAGCGGCGTTTGCGCGATTCGGCCCATCAGCAGCGGATCGCGCAGGCGATCTTCGAGGGCGTCCAGGCCTACTTTCTCCAGCACTCGCCGCCGGACACTCGGTTGGCCGGAGCGACCAATGGTCGGCAGCATGTCATCGATCGGGGCGATACGCTGGGCGCGATCGCGAAGCGCTATGCGATCGATGTCAAGGCCCTGCGCTTGGCGAACGGGATCGATGGCGATCGGATCCGCGTCGGCGATGTCTTGAGGATCCCAGAGGGTTGAACCCGGCGATGTGCGGTCCCCGATATTATTGACTTCGCCATCGGCGCACCGCACCTGACAGGTATCAGGTGTCTCACCGTTCCGCTTGGGATCAGATGACTATGAAGGTATCGCCGAACCGGCCGACCGTGTTCTTCGACGGCGGTTGCCCCCTGTGCCGACGGGAGATCGCGCACTATCGACGCCTGGATCGGCACGGGCGCATCCATTGGTTCGATGTGGCCGAACCCGGTGTGCAGCTCGATCAGTTCGGGCTCGACCGGACGGCCGTGATGGCCCGCTTTCACGTGCGCGACGCCGACGGCCGGATGCTGACCGGCGCCGCGGCCTTCGTCGCCCTCTGGCGCTGCCTGCCCGGTTACCGGCACCTGGCGCGGCTCGTCTCCGCGCTGCACTTGACCGGCCTGCTCGAATGGGGCTATCGCCGGTTCGCCGTCTGGCGATTGCGGCGGCGCTGCGACGATGGCCTGTGCACCCGCTAGTCAGTGGTCGGGGCAGGCTCGTTGATGCGCCGATCGTCTCCTCCGCATTCCCGGCGCGACGCTCCGCCGGTGTCGGGTGGTTATTGGCGCCAAAAGGCGTATGTGAACAGAATCAACAATGTAAAGACCTCGAGCCGGCCGATCAACATGGCAAAGATCGCGAGCCACTTGACAGGCGCATTGACGGTCGCGAACGAGCTGGCGACTTCGCCCAATCCAGGTCCGAGCAGGTTCAGCGAAGCCGTCGTCGCTCCGAAGGCCGATTCCAGATCGAGGCCAGCCGCCATCATGCCACCGGTCAAGATGACGGCGACCATCAGATAGAGGGTGTAATAGCCCCACACCGAGTAGACCACTTCTTCCGGCACCGGTCGCGGACCAAGCCTGATCAGCACCGTGGCCCGAGGATGGGCGAGCGCGAACATCTGACGACTGCCCATCTTGGCCAGCAGGATCACCCTGACGACCTTGATGCCGCCCGCGGTCGAACCGGCGCAACCGCCGACATAGGCGAGCATCGCGAGGAAAAAGGGCACGTGTCGCGGCCACTCGGAGAAATCGGCCGTGCCGAAACCCGTCGTCGTCATGACCGAGACAACCTGGAACAGCGCCCGACGGAGGGATTCGCCCAGACCCAGATAGGCGCCGGCAACGAAGAGACTGAGGCCGACGAATAGGCCGCTCGCCGCCAGGATCAGCAGAAAGGCCCGCGCCTCTGGGTCCTTCAGATAGCGGCGAGGGTCGCGACGTTGCCAGACCGCGAAATGGATCGCGAAGTTGATGCCCCCCAAGATCATGAAGGTGATGCAGATCGCCTCGACGGCCAGGCTGTCGAAATGGCCGATGCTCGCATCGTGGGTCGAGAAGCCAGCGGTCGAGACCGTCGCGAAGGCATGGCCAACGGCGTCGAACAGGTCCATGCCTGCCGCCAGGTAAGCTAGCGCGCAGGCGACTGTCAGCGAAAAGTAGATGCCCCACAGGATCTGCGCCGTGTGCATGATCCGTGGCGAGAGTTTTTCGTCCTTCGTGACGCCGGAGGTTTCGGCCCGGTAGAGCTGCATCCCACCGACGCCGAGCAGCGGAAGGATGGCCACAGCGAGCACGATCACCCCCATCCCGCCCAACCACTGGATCTGCTGGCGATGATAGAGGATGGAGGGGGGCAGTGCGTCGAGCCCTTGGATCACGGTGGCCCCGGTTGTCGTGAACCCGGAGATGGCCTCGAAGATCGCATCCGTGAAATCCAGATGGAGGCCGATGATGAAGGGAATGGCTCCGACGACTCCGAGAACGGCCCAGAAGAGGGCCACCACGAAGTAGCCGTCGCGGACTCGCAGCTCACTCTGATCACGGCGCACCGGTAACCACAGCACGACGCCGAGCATCCCGGTGATGAACGAGGCGATCGCGAAATGGACGGCTTCGCCGTCGGCGTAGAAGATCGACAAGCCCAATGAGGGGATGAAACTCAGGCTATAGAAACCCAGCAGGAGACCGATCAACCGTTGGATTCCACGCCAGTTCATCGTTTTTTCCCAGGATGGGCAGACGGTTGCAGGGGGGCGATGCGACGCGGCTGCCCGACAGAGACTGGCCAATGGGTCCTGGCTGACGCGCCCGGGATTCGCTTCAAGGCGCAGGACAGCGGGGCCATCTGGGCCATTTCCCCTTGACGCGAAGTGACCTCCGCTCTCCGTGTGGCACGATCCTCACGCGCCTAGAGGCAACTGTAAACGGGGCATCCGCGCCGAGCACGGCGATCTCGAGTCGTTCCAAAGTGTTTTGAGTATGGCGTGTTGGATCGCCGGGTGCTACAAACCGAGCTCACGCCAGCGCGCCTCGATCCGCTTGACCGACACCGGATAGGCCGTGCCGACCTGCTGCGCGAACAGCGAGACGCGCAGCTCTTCGAGCATCCAGCGGATCTCTTCGAGTCGCAGGTCGCTGCGGCCGGCGGCGCGCGCGGCCGCGGCGCGCTCGTTCCAGCGTCGTTGCAGGCCGGCCATCTCGTGCATCCACTCGCGATCCTTCGCCGCGCCGTACGAGAGCCGCTCGGCGCGGTACTCGGCGGCGCGCAGGAACCGCGGGTAGCTCTGCAAGCGTTGGTACGGGATCCCGAGCAAGAAGCCCTTGAAGATCAGCCCGTCGAGCTGGCCTCGCAGATCCTGAACCGACGCCATCCAGTTGATCTGGCTCACGCTCGCCAGCCGTTGGCGCAAGCCCTGGTAGCGATCGAGGGTCTCGCGTACCAGTGTGCAGACCTCATCGAGGGTCGCCGGTAAGAAGGGCCGCCGCTCGGTGAGTCGTTGCAGGAAAGCGGCCTGATCACGCAAGGGTGCCTGTTCATCGACGAAGGTCCGCTCGAGGATCAGCGCGATCAGGTCGTCGGCAAGATCCGGTGCGCGGGTCCGCTCCGCTTCGCCGCTGGGCCAAGGCGCCTTCGCGTACTGAAGACGCATCCGGTCGAGCCCGGGCAGCCGCGCGCGCAGCGATCGAACCTCGCTGGCCAGATGCAGCGCGATCAGCCGCCGCACACCGGCGCGCGTGGCCTGCTCGGCGCGCTCGGCGGCGTCCAGCACCCTGAGCGCGACCTGGTCCCCTTCATCGATCAAGGCCGGGTAGCCGCGCATCCGGATGCCGGCACGGGTCAGCTCGATCGATTCGGGCAGGTCGCCGAAGTCCCAGCGGGTCAGCCCATCCCGCTCCAGGTCGGCGGTCGGGATCCTGGCGAAGGACGCCCGGCCGGCACCGCCATGCTCGCGTTTGATCGCGTTCAGGTCTTCGCCGTGCGCGAGCGTTCGCCCCTCGTGATCGACGAGTCGGTAGTGCATCCTCAGGTGCGGCGGGATCGCGTCGAGATCCCAGGCGTCCTCGGGGATCGCGACCCCCTTGAGCTCTTGGAGCGCCTCGCCGAGTGCCTGGATCAAGGGCCGGTCGGACGCCGTCAGTCGCCGCGCCAACTGGGTCGCGGTGTCCGGGATCGGCACCAGCGAGCGGCGCCAGGTCTTCGGCAGGCCGCGCAGCAGCGCCGTGATGCGCTCGACGAGCAGGCCCGGCACCAGCCATTCGCCCCGCTCGACCGCGACCTGACCGAGCAGCGGCAGGGGGACCACCAGCGTCACGCCGTCACCGGGCTCGCCGGGTTCGAACCGGTATTCGAGCGGCAGCGCGCTGCCGCTGACCGGCAAATGGTCCGGGAAGGCCGCCGCGCTGAGCTCGCTGGTCTCGCGGCGCATCAGATCGCCGATGCCCATGTGCAGACGCTTCGGGTCGCTGGCGCGGATCTGGCGCAGCCAGCGCTCGAACTGGGGCGTCGAGTAGAGGCCGGTCGGGATCCGTTCCGCGTAGAAGGCGTAGATCGCTTCCTCGTCGACCAGGATGTCGCGCCGGCGGGACTTGGCCTCCAGGTGCCGGACGTAGGCGATCAGCTCCTGATTGTGGCGCCAGAACGGGGCACGGGTCGTGAAATCACCGTCGACCAGCGCCGACCGCAGGAAGATCTCGCGCGCCTCGGCCGGATTGATCGGGCCGTAGTTGATGCGCCGCCGCGCGATCAGCGTGATCCCATAGAGGGTGACCTTCTCGTACGCGGCGACCTGGCCGGCACGGGCCTGCCAGTGTGGTTCGGAATAGCTCCTCTGAACCAGATGGCGGCCGACCTCCTCGATCCAGGCCGGTTGGATCCGCGCGACGATGCGCCCATAAGGCCGGGTCGTTTCGACACGTTCGGCGGCCATGATCCATTTCGGGGGCTTCGCGAACAGGGCGGAACTCGGGTGGATCTGAAAACGGCTGCCGCGTGCGCCGAGGTAGCTGCGCGACTCGTCCTTGAAACCGATGTGGCTCAGCAGACCGGCCAGCAGTGCACGATGGACCTCGTCGTAGCCGGCCTCGCTCCGGTTCTCGATGAAACCGGCCGTATGCAGTTGCTCGCGCAACTGCGCATGGGTATCGCGCCATTCCTGGACCCGATTCCAGGACAGGAAATGGCGTTGGCAGAGTTGCCGGAACTTGGCCTTCGACAAATGCTGCCGCTCGCGTTCGAGAAAACGCCACAGGTTCAGAAAGGTCAGGAAATCCGACTCCGGGTGCTGGAAGGTCGCGTGGATCTCGTCGGCGGCCTGTTGTCGGTCCACCGGTCGTTCGCGGGGATCCTGGATGCTGAGCGCCGCGGCGATGATCAAGACCTCGGCCAGGCAGCGCTGATCGATCGCCGCGAACAGCATCCTTGCGATCCGCGGGTCGACGGGCAGGCGCGCGAGCTGGCGGCCGAGCGGTGTCAGCCGGCCGGCTTGGTCCAAGGCCGCGAGTTCTTCGAGCGTGCGATAGCCGTCCTGGATCAGCCGCCCGTCCGGCGGCTCGAGGAACGGGAAGCCCTCGATTGCACCGAAGCCCAGTTGCTTCATGCGCAGGATCACCGCGGCCAGGTTCGTGCGCACCACCTCGGGCTCGGTGAAGGGGGCGCGCGCGGCGAAGTTGTCCTCGGAGTAGAGCCGGATGCAGACCCCGGCGGCGACCCGGCCGCAGCGGCCGCGGCGTTGGTCGGCCGAGGCCTGACTGACCCGCTCGACCGGCAGCCGTTGGACCCGGCTGCGGTGGCTGTAGCGGCTGATCCGCGCAAAGCCCGGGTCGACCACGTAATGGATGCCCGGGACCGTCAGGGAAGTCTCGGCGACATTGGTCGCCAAGACCACTCGGCGGGTCCCGTGGGGCTCGAAGACCCGCGTCTGTTCGCGCGGTCCCAGCCGGGCGTACAGGGGCAGGATCTCGGTCGACGGCGGGTGGCGTTTGCGCAGGGTCTCGGCCGTCTCGCGGATCTCGCGCTCCCCGGACAGGAACACCAGGACATCACCGCGGCCCTCGCGGGCCAGCTCGGCGACGGCCTCGGAGATCGCCGTCTGCATCGCCTCGTCGCGTTCACCGGCGCTATCGTCGTCGGGCGGGCGATAGCGGACCTCGACCGGAAAGGTGCGCCCGGACACCTCGATGATCGGTGCGCCGCCGAAATGCGCGGAGAAGCGCTGCGGATCGATCGTCGCTGACGTGACGATCAGCTTGAGATCCGGTCGGTGCGGCAGCAGGCCCTTCAGATAGCCGAGCAGGAAGTCGATGTTCAGGCTGCGCTCGTGGGCCTCGTCGATGATCAGCGTGTCGTATTCGGTCAGCGATCGGTCGGACTGGATCTCGGCGAGCAGGATGCCGTCGGTCATCAGCTTGACCGCGGTTTCGGGTCGCACCCGATCCTGAAACCGCACCTTGTAGCCGACCAGCGGGCCGGTCTCGCCGCCGAGCTCGGCGGCGATCCGGGTCGCCAGCGTACGCGCGGCAAGGCGGCGCGGCTGGGTGTGACCAATGCGCCCGGTGAGGCCGCGTCCGAGGTCGAGGCAGATCTTCGGCAGCTGGGTCGATTTGCCCGAACCGGTCTCGCCGCACAGGATCACGACCGGATGGCGTTCGATCAAGGCCGCGATCTCGCCGCGCCGGTCGCTGATCGGCAGGTCCGCCGGGTAGTCGATGGTTGGCACCTGGGCACGGCGTCGCGCGAGCACCGCTTGCGACGCGCGCAGGTCCCGCCATAGATGGATCAGGCCCTGCTCGAACGCCTGCCCCCGTCGTTGTCGCTGCTGGAGGCCATGCAGGCGCCGGCGCAGTGCGTCGCGGTCGACCAGAAGGCAGGCGTCGATCTCGGCCGGGTGCGGAAAGTCGGAGGCGTTCAACGGGGCACGGGGTCGGACAGGGGACGGGGTCGTTCGGCCGGCGGCAGCGCGGACTGCCGCGCAGACCCTGGATCGGCCCATGGTAATCGGCGGCTTCGTGCGCGTCGAGCCGCCGAGCCACGGGGCCTTCGGTCATTCGCGCGCTGGGTCCGGGGTCTTCAGCGTCACCAGCTCCTCGGCACTGGTCGGGTGCAGCGCGACCGTCGCGTCGAGATCGGCCTTGGTGCCGCCCATCTTCACGACGACGGCGAACCCTTGCAACATCTCGTCGGTTCCCTCGCCGGCCAAGTGGATTCCGACGACCTGTTGCTGCGGTCCGGCGCAGACGAGTTTCATAGCCGTCTTCATCGGATGTTCGCTGAGCGCGTAGCGCATCGGTGTGAACTCGGTCCTGTATACGGTCACCGCCGGGCCGAATCGCTCGCGCGCCTCGCGCTCGGTGAGGCCGACCTTGCCGACCGGCGGATGGGCGAAGACCAGGGTCGGGATGTTCGTGTAATCGAGGCGCGCGTCGGGACGGTCGCCGAACAGGCGCTCGGCGAGTCGGCGACCCGCGGCGATCGCGACCGGTGTCAAGGGCTCGCGGCCCGTCACATCGCCGATCGCGTAGAGGCCCGGGACATTGGTGTTCTGGTAGTCGTCGACGGGGATCAAGCCGTTCTTGTGGCACTCGACACCGGCCCTGGCGAGCTCGAGACCGGCGCTGTTCGGGCGCCGCCCGACGGCCCAAATGATCGTATCGAAGCCATCGAGGCGTTCACCGTTGCTGCGCAGCAGGGCGCGGCCGTTCGCACCTTGCTCGAGACCGGCGACCTCGAACTCGAGATGGATGTCGATGCCCTGGCGGGTCATGTTGTCGGCCAGCGTCTCGCTGACCAGGTCGTCGAAGGTGAATAGCAAGCGATCTTCCAGCGCGACCAGCGTGACCTCGCTGCCGAGCGCGCGCAGCACACCGGCCAGTTCGACGCCGATGTATCCGCCACCGACGATCGCGACGCGGCGCGGCTGCTCCGTCAATCCAAAGAAGCCATCCGACGTGATGCCGAGATCGGCGCCGGGCATCGGCGGGACGATCGGCGCACCGCCGGTCGCGATCACGATATGCTCGGCGCGGTAGTGCTCCCCCTCGACGGCGATCGTACGCTCGTCGACGAACTGGCCGAGGCCACGGAGGCGTGTGATGCCCAGGTCGGCGGCATAGCCGTCCCAGTAGTCGTTGATTCGATCGATGTAACGGTCGCGGCCGGCGACCAGCGCCGCCCAGTCCAGTCCGTCGAGACGCGACCGCACGCCGAAGCCCGGGGCATCGGCGAGGGCGTGCGCGAGGTTGGCCGCATACCACATGACCTTTTTCGGGACGCATCCGGCGTTGACGCAGGTCCCGCCGAGTTTATGGCCCTCGACGATGGCGACGCGGCGCCCGAGTTGGGCGGCCCGTTCCGCGACGGCCAGTCCGCCGCTGCCGCCGCCGATCGCGATGAGATCGAAGTGCTTCTCCATTGGAAATTCCTATTGAGACGGTCTGTTCGCGGCCGCACGCAACGGCTGCGATGAGGGCGATAGGCCCGACACGGGAAATGTGGGCCGCGCTCGGATCCGGTGGTCGTTCCGGCGCCTCGACGCTTCCAGGTCCGACCCACGGCACAGACGCAGGGACGGCCCCGCGAGGGGGCCGTCAAGTCACGCGCGCTCGGATCGGCACATCAGACGCTCGATGGCCGCTCCCTTGTCTCGGTCCTCGGGCGCGCTAGAATGGCCCGGCGCCGAGGATATCAAGCGGCCTGAGACCCGAGCCAGGCCTCGAGGTCGTCGGACCCACCGATGCGACGTCCGCCGACGAAGATCTGCGGAACCGTCTTGGCGCCGGCCACCGCGCGCAGCGTTTGCTCGGTGTAGTCGCGGTTCAGGACCAGTTCCTCGAATTCCATCTTCGCCTGCTGCAGCATCTCCTTCGCCTTGACGCAGAAGGGGCAGCCGTTGCGCGTGAAGATGGTCACGTCGGCCGGCTTGCTCGCCTGCGGGGCCAGATAACCGAGCATGGTGTCGGCGTCGGAGACCTCGTAGGGGTCGCCTTCGACCTCGGCCTCGATGAACATCTTCTCGATGACCCCGTCGCGCACCAGCATCGAATAACGCCAACTGCGCTGGCCGAAGCCCAGGTGCCCCTTGTCGACCAGCATGCCCATGCCAGCCGTGAATTCCCCGTTGCCGTCCGGCAGGAAGCGAATCGCGTGGGCGTTCAGCGCCTCTTGCCATTCGTTCATGACGAAGGTGTCATTGACGGACACGCAGACCACCTCGTCGACCCCCTGGGCTTGGAAGGTCGGGACCAACTGGTTGTAACGCGGCACATGCGAAGATGAGCAGGTCGGCGTGAAGGCGCCGGGCAGCGAGAAGACGATCACGGATTTGTTGCGGAAGATCTCCTCGCTGGTCAGGTCGACCCATTCATGACCACGGCGGGTCTTGAAGGTGACCTGGGGGATGCGTTGGCCTGTGCGGTCTTCGATCATCGGTACACTCCTATTGTCGTTTGTTGCGCTTTTTCCGGATTCTGTGTCTCGCGGACGGCGATATCCTGATGCCCAACATGGCTATCAGTAAAATGGAATATACTGATTGAGTCAATCGGTTTGCTCGATCGCAGGTGAGCGAGGTCTGTGTTCTCGGCCGGGATTCATCGTACCATCGACATCCGTGGCAACCTTCGATACAGGCAGGACGATGCGCTTGATCCTTCAACCTCTGGCCCTGTTATGCGGTCTCGTCTGGCTGGTCGGGTGCGGCTCGACCGGGACGTCCTCGGGCTCTGGCTCCCCGGTGGTTTCGCCGGCCTCGGCGCAGATCGGGGGTCCCTCTGGGGCCTTCAGCGGATCGGCCGCGCAACAGGCGATGTTCGACCGCCTGGTATACGGCGAGGGTTTCGACCGCGGCGAGCTCGAGCGCCTATTCGCCCGGGTCGAACGGCAGCCTTGGATCATCGAGTTGATGGATCGTCAGGTCCGCCCGGCACCGCCGGGACCGACCGGCGTCTGGACCCGTTACCGTGCCCGTTTCGTGACCCCGGACAACATCAGCAACGGCACCGCCTTCTGGCGGCGCCATGCGACGACCTTGGAGCGGGCCTACCAGCGCTACGGCGTGCCGCCGGAGTACATCGTCGCGATCATCGGCGTCGAGACCCGCTACGGCGGCTATCTCGGCAACACACGGATCATAGACGCACTGGCCACACTCGCGTTCGACTATCCGCGCCGCGCCGACTACTTCACGCGCGAGCTCGAGGCCTTCCTGATCATGGCGCGGGATGAAGGTTTCGATCCCTTGACGCCGCGGGGATCCTATGCCGGTGCGATGGGGCTCGGGCAGTTCATGCCGAGCAGCTTCCACGGCTACGCGGTCGATTTCGATGGCGATGGGCACCGCGACCTGTGGAATCCGGTCGATGCGATCGGCAGCGTCGCGAATTACCTGAAGGGTCATGGCTGGCGTCGCGGGGAGCCGGTCGTGGTGCGCGCGCGGGCCACCGGTTACGCGCCGAGATCGCAGCCCGTCGGGTTCAACACCGGCTACTCGCTGGACCGCTTGCGGGGCATGGGGATCGTCCCGACCGGGCCGGTGGCCGGACAACGGGAGGTCAGCCTGCTGGAGCTTGACATCGGCACCGGCTATGAATACTGGCTGGGCTTCGGCAATTTCTACGTGATCACGCGCTACAACCACAGCACCCACTATGCGATGGCTGTGCATCAGCTCGCCCAGGCGTTGCGGGACGCTCAGGAGGCCGCCGGTCGGCGGGTCAGCCAGCGGTTCGATGAGGCCTCGGTCGAGCGGGGCTGACGGGTCCGGGACATGACGACGGGGCCGGCGTCCGATCGCGCTCGCCGATCGCCAGCCTCGCCCTCCCTTGCCGCGGCGACCCCGACCGCCGGTGCCCGGATCGATGCGCGTTCGAGCCCATGCGCGACCTTTGGGGAGACGGCCTCGTCGCGACCGACGCTGGACCGGCTGCCCGTCGATCGTCTGCGCGGCGTCGGGACCAGGCTCGCGGAGCGGTTGGCCCGCCTGGGGGTCCTGAGCGTTCAAGACCTGCTGTTGCACCTGCCGGTGCGTTATCAGGATCGCACCCGCGTGGTGCCGATCGACCGCCTGCACGACGGTGTCGATGCGCTGATCGAGGGCGTCATCGAATCGTCCGAGCTCAGAACCGCGCGGCGTCGGACCCTGCGCCTGCGATTGTACGATGGATCGGCCCATCTGAACCTGTGTTTCTTCCATTTCTCGCCCCGTCAGGCAGCGGCTCTGACCCCCGGCACCCGCCTACGGTGCTATGGCCAGGTCCGCGCGGGGCTGGGCTCGCTGGAGATGATCCACCCGGAATACCAGCGCCTTGGCGTGGACGAACCCGGTTACTCGGCCGGTGATCTGACCGCTGTCTATCCGATCGTCGATGGCCTGACGCAGTCGAGTCTTCGGTCCCTGATCGCCCAGGCCCTGGAGTGGCTCGAACGGGAACCCGAGATGTTGCCCGAATGGCTTCCGGAGGGGCTGGTCCGCGACCTGAGCTGGCTCTCGCTCACCGATGCGTTGCGGTTCCTTCACCGCCCGCCCCGCGACATCGCGGTCGCGGAGCTGCTCGAGCGGCGCCACCCGGCCCATCGGCGCTTGGCGATCGAAGAGCTCATCGCGCATCAACTGAGCCTGCGGCGCTTTCGCCGACGTCGTCGACAGGGGGTCGCGCCCCGGCTGCGCGCGCAGGATGCGCTGCGACAGCGGCTGATCGAGGGCTTGCCGTTCGCACTGACCGACGCGCAACGGCGTGTCGCGGCCGAGATCGCGCAGGACTTGAGCCAGCCGCAACCGATGCAGCGGCTGCTGCAAGGGGATGTGGGCTCGGGCAAGACGCTGGTCGCGGTCCTGGCGGCGCTGCAAGCGGTCGAGGCCGGCTATCAGGTCGCGCTGATGGCCCCGACCGAGTTGTTGTCGGAACAGCACGCCCGCAATCTGACGGCTTGGCTCGAACCCCTGGGTGTCACCCCGCTGCTTCTGGTCGGCCGCCACAAGGGGCGCGAGCGCGCCAGGTTGCTCGAGCGGATCGCCGCCGGCGATGTCCCGATCCTGGTCGGAACCCATGCTTTGTTCCAGTCCGATGTCCGGTTCGAGCGGCTCGGGCTCGTGATCATCGACGAGCAGCATCGGTTCGGCGTCGAGCAACGGATGAAACTGCTCGAGAAGGGCGCGCGGGCCGGCCTGGTGCCCCATCAGTTGATCATGACGGCGACGCCGATCCCGCGCTCGTTGGCGATGACCCTGTATGCGGATCTCGACCTGTCGGTCATCGACCAGAGTCCGCCCGGGCGGCAGCCGGTGCGGACCGTGGCGATCCCCGACGAGCGGCGCGAGCAGGTCATCGAGCGGGTTCGGCAGGCTTGTCGCGCCGGGCGCCAGGCCTATTGGGTCTGCACGCTGATCGATGAGTCCGAGGTGCTCCAGTGTCAGGCCGCCGAGGAGACCGCGCGGGTGCTCGAGGCGCGGCTGGCCGATCTGCGGGTCGGCTTGATCCACGGAAGGATGAAGGGTCCGGAGCGCGATCGGGTCATGCGTGCGTTCGCCGCCGGGGCCCTCGACCTGCTGGTGGCGACGACCGTGATCGAGGTCGGTGTCGATGTGCCCAACGCGAGCCTGATGATCATCGAAAACCCGGAACGCCTCGGTTTGGCGCAACTGCACCAGCTGCGCGGGCGCGTCGGCCGGGGAGGGGGCGAGAGCCACTGCGTGCTGCTGTACCATGCCCCCTTGTCCGAACTGGCCCGCGGCCGGCTCGGCCTGCTGCGCGAGTGCTCGGATGGATTCGCGATCGCGCGCAAGGATCTGGAGATGCGCGGCCCCGGCGAGGTCCTGGGGACCAGGCAGACCGGGACGATGCGCTTTCGGGTCGCCGACCCGCTCGGCGACGAACCCTTGCTCGCGCAGGCGCAGCAGATCGCCGATCGCCTGCTCGAGGCCCAGGACCATCGGATCGATGCGCTGATTCGGCGTTGGGTCGGCGACCGAGAGCTCCTCGGGCGGGTCTGATGCCTGCAGCCCCGGTGCCGGCTATGTCATAATCGCGTGTGTGCCTGGCCTGCGGATCCGGCCCAATCGTCCTGCCTTTTGCGAGTCATCCGACCAGATGAAGCTTCCCGAAACCCATGTCGGCCAGCGTCCCGCGCCCTTCTGGCGTGACCGGTTGAACGCCTACAGCCGGCTGATCCGCTTGAACCGTCCGATCGGTATCTTCCTGTTGATGTGGCCGGCGCTATGGGCGCTGTGGCTGGCCGGCGAAGGCGACCCGCCTTGGACGGTGGTCGCGATCTTCGTCGCCGGCGTCGTGCTGATGCGCTCGGCCGGTTGCGCGATCAACGATTTTGCCGATCGCGACTTCGACGGTCATGTGACGCGCACCCGAGCGCGCCCGATCGCGGCGGGCGAGGTCTCTCCGGCCGAGGCCGTCGGCGTCTTCGCGCTATTGAGCCTGCTCGCGTTCGCGTTGGTGCTCTTCCTGAACTGGCAGACCATTGCGCTGTCGGTGGTCGCATTGGTCCTCGCCGTCGTCTATCCGTTCATGAAGCGGTTCACGCACCTGCCGCAGCTGTTCCTCGGCGCGGCCTTCGGCTGGGCCATTCCGATGGCCTTCACGGCCATCACCGGGGAGATCCCGGCTTTCGCCTGGCTGCTCTTCGTCGCGACGCTGATCTGGGCGCTGATCTACGACACCCAGTATGCGATGGTCGACCGCGACGATGATCTGAAGATCGGGATCAAGTCCACCGCGATCCTGTTCGGACGGCACGATCGGTTGGCGATCGCGCTGCTGCAACTGCTGATGCTGGCGTTGCTGGTGCTGATCGGGCAATGGGCCGGTCTCGGCGTCGTCTATTTCGCCGGCCTGGTGGTTGCCGCGGCCCTGGCCCTTTATCAGCAGTATCTGACCTGGCACCGGGTCCCGTCGGACTGCTTCAAGGCCTTCCTGAACAACAACTACTTCGGTATGGCCATCTTCGTCGGCTTGGCGTTGGACTACCTGTTGGTCGGTTGAGCGCGCGAGCGGCGCCGGCCTGTTAGGCGATACGGCGGGGCATCCGTGCCCCGCCTCGGCGCCCAGCCGTCCTTGTAGAGCGCCTCGAGCCCGGTCCAGCGTGGCCTGGTTACCGTTGCTGGACGACGCGCCCCTCGTCTGGCATCGCCTCGCGCTGTTCCCTCGCTTGTCGGTTGCCCGTGTTTCGGGTACGGCAATAGCCGGCGACTTCGCGGCCATCGCTCCGCGTATAGCCGCGTGTCCAGCCGCAACCGTCGGTGTCGACGCAAAGGCTTTGCTCCAGGCCCCGGCAAGCGGATTGGGCACCGGCAAAGGAGGGGATGAGGACGAGCCCGGCGGTGAGAAGACCGCCGATGAGGGTGGGGTACAGACGCTTTCCGTCGCGCATGATCGAGTCTCCCTGATTGATCCATCAAAACCCGCCGATTCCATACGATCCTCCGGCGGGCAACTCGACTATAGTCGAAGCTGGGCAACGGGGCAAGACCCATTCGGACCGCCAGGCGCCGGCCTGGAGCCCCGGCCAGGGATCGCCAGCCGACCCCGAAGTCCGCGAGATGGCGTGGCGCAGCCGTGCTAATCTGCGTCTCTTGTGAGTTTGCGAGCGAAGGAGAATCCATTGGCGTCCGCCAGCCCGGGCGAACCGGTCGAACGGCTGGTCGCGCGTCTGCAACGGCGTTATGCGGGGCGCATCACCGGGCAGTTGGTGCAGCCGGCGATCGCGGCGCGCCAGCGGCCCTTGCCGGCCGAGCTGGATCCGCGGCTCGCGCAGGCGCTGGCGGCGCGCGGGATCGGGCAGCTCTACAGTCACCAGCGCGAGGCCTGGGACCGGGTCGCCGAGGGGCGGCACCTGGTCATCGCGACGCCGACGGCCTCGGGCAAGACGCTGTGTTACAACCTGCCGGTGCTCGATGCGGTCCTGACGCGCGGCGTCAAGGCGCTCTATCTGTTCCCGACCAAGGCCCTGGCGCAGGATCAGGTCGCCGAGCTCAATGCGCTGAACCAGGCCGCGGCGCTCGGCATCAAGGCATTCACGTTCGACGGCGATACGCCGGGCGATGCGCGCCGCGCGGTGCGCACGCGCGGCGACATCGTCGTGTCGAACCCGGACATGCTGCACCAGGCGATCCTGCCGCATCACACCAAGTGGGCCCAGTTCTTCGAGGGGCTTGCCTTCGTCGTCGTCGATGAATTGCACAGTTATCGAGGCGTGTTCGGGTCGCATGTCGCCAACCTGTTTCGCCGGCTGCGACGGATCTGCCGCTTCTACGGGGTTGCGCCGCGCTTCCTGTTCGCGTCCGCGACCATCGGGAATCCGGCGGGGCTCGCCGAGGCCCTGATCGGTGACTCGGTCGCGGCCATCACCGACAGCGGCGCGCCGGCGGGTCCGCGGCACCTGCTCCTGTGGAACCCGCCGGTCGTGAATCCGGACCTGGGGCTGCGCGCGTCGGCCCGCTCGCAGACGACGCGGATCGCGCGGCTCGCGGCCAAGGCCGGCCTGAAGGCGATCGTCTTCACGCGCTCGCGGCTGATGGTCGAGGTCATCACCAAGTACCTGAAGGATGTCTTCGATCGCGATCCGCGCCGCCCGCCGCGGGTGCTCGCCTATCGCGGGGGCTATCTGCCGAGCGAGCGGCGCGCAGCCGAGACCGCGATGCGGGCCGGGCGGGTCGATCTGGTCGTCAGTACATCGGCGTTGGAGCTCGGCGTCGACATCGGCGCGCTCGACGTCGCCGTGCTGAACGGGTATCCGGGGACCGTCGCCGCGACCTGGCAGCGCCTCGGGCGCGCCGGTCGGCGGCTGCGCCCAAGCCTCGGCGTGCTGGTCGCGACCAGCGAGCCCCTCGATCAGTACCTGGTCCGGCATCCGGAGTTCTTCTTCGGCGCCTCGCCCGAGCAGGCGCGGATCCATCCCGATCAGCTGTTGATCCTGCTCGACCATGTGCGTTGCGCGGCCTTCGAGCTGCCGTTCGAGGACGGTGAGACCTTCGGCGGCGAGGACCTGCCCGAGATGCTGCGCTATCTGCGCGATCAGGGTCTGCTCCAGCATCAGGGTGGGCGCTGGTACTGGATCGCCGACAGCTATCCGGCCCAGTCCGTCTCGCTGCGTTCGGTCGCCGAGGGCAACTTCGTCGTCATCGATAGCGGCGAGGGCGCCCAGCGGGTGATCGCCGAGGTCGATTACACGGGCGCCCCGGGCACCCTGTACGAGGGCGCGATCTACATGGTGCAGGCGCGGCCCTACCAGGTCGAGCGCCTCGATTGGGTCGGGCGCAAGGCGTACGTGCGCGCGACGCGGGCCGACTATTACACGGACGCGATCGACTACACGCGTCTGAAGATCCTCGACTGCTTCGAGTCGCGCCAGCAGGGGGCCACGACCAGCGCCCACGGCGAGGTCCATCTGGTGCGCCGCTATCCCGGCTACAAGAAGATCCGCTACTACAGCCACGACAACATCGGCTACGGTCGCATCGAGCTGCCGGATCAGGAGCTGCACACGACCGCGGTCTGGTGGCAGGTGCGGCCGGCGGCGCTCGAGGCCCTGCTGCCGGATCGCCAGCAGGCGATCGAAGGCTTCCTCGGCGCCACCTACGCGCTGCATCATGTCGCGGTGCTGCGTGCGATGGCCGAGCTGCGGGATTTGGGCCGCGCCGTCGGCGACGGGCAGGGGACCTGGTTTGCGACGCTCGGCTCCGACGGTCGCGGGCAGTGCCGCGGGGCCGACAACGAGGCGCTCGAGCCGACGGCACTCGGCCGCTTCATCCCGACCCTGTTCCTCTACGACAACTACCCAGGGGGCGTCGGCCTGTCGGCGCCGCTGTTCGACGACGCCCAGATCCTGGTGCGCGATGCCCGGGCGCTGGTCGCGGCCTGTTCCTGTCCAGCCGGCTGCCCGGCGTGCATCGGACCCGTGCTGCCCGGCGACGAGGACCGGGCGCTGACGCCGAAGGCCGCGGCCCTGGCCGTGCTGGGTTTGCTCGATGGGACTTGACGTGAAATTCACAGCCGAACGCCAGGTGATTGACCCCCGGTCGACGGATTTCATGCTTTGGGGTGGCCTCGGCCATGGGGCTTAGGGAACGGCTCGATCGCCTGACCGGCGCGCCGCCACCACCGGTGCCGGAGGAGGGCACGCCGCTGGTCGCGCGGCTGGCGCGGTTGCGGGCTCGTTCGGTGGCAGGATCAGAGGTGCGCGTCGCCGATGAGCAGGGGTTGGCCGAGCATCTGGCGGCCGAGCGGTTGGCCCCCGGGGTCCTGTGCCGCGAGCAGCAGCTGCCCGGCGCCGAAACTTGGGGCTCATCCACGCTCGATCAGGGCCGTGCGGCCTTGCCCGAGCTCTGCGACGGGCCGGCCGGCGACCCGACCGGTTGGCGGTTCCTCGATACCGAGACTAGCGGCCTGGCCGGTGGCACCGGCACCTGGGTCTTCCAGGTCGGCATCCTGCGGCCCATGGCCGGGGGCTGGCGGCTGCGCCAGTTCCTGCTCGCGCGGCTCGATGCCGAGGCCGCGTTTCTCGCCGCGATTGCCGAGGAACTGGCCGGCGTGAGCCGGCTCGTGACCTACAACGGCAAGAGCTTCGATCGGCCCTTGCTCGCGACCCGCTTCCGCCTTGTTGGGATTGCGGACCCCTTGGCCGAGGCCCCGCACCTGGATCTGCTCGCGTGGGTGCGGCGGGCCTTCGCCGAGGTCTGGGGCGATTGTCGCTTGGTGAGCGCCGAGGAACGGCTGCTCGGTCTGCGACGATTCGACGATCTGCCAGGTGCCGCCGCCCCGCAGGCCTGGCTCGACTGGCTGCGCCAGGGCCGCGTCGCGCCGCTCGAGGCCGTGCTGCGCCACAACCGCCGCGATCTCTTGTCGCTCGCGGTGTTGCCGGTGCCGCTAGCCCTTACCTATCGCGATCCGGCCGCGACCGGTGCCGCGCCCCAGTCGATCGCGGGCCATCATGTCGCGCGCGGGGCGCCGCATCATGCCTTGGCGATTCTCGAGGCCAACGCGGCACGGCTGACCCCGGCGGCGCGGCTGCTCCAGGCGACACTCTACCGGCGCCGCGGCGACTGGGACGCTGCGAGCCGGATCTGGGCCGCGCTCGCCGAGCAGCAGGAGCCAGCGGCCCTGCTCGCGTTGGCCAAATTCCACGAACACAGCCGCGCCGATCCGGTCGCCGCGCTCGCCGTCGCCGAGCGCCTGCCCCCAGGCCCGGACCGCGACCGCCGTTGTGCCCGCCTCGCGGCCAAGCTCGGCCGCGCCCGCAACGGCGGAGCCTCGTAGGGCGGGATGCGCTGCGCTTTCCCGCCCTACGGCGCTTTCCCCTGGCGGGGCCGGTTGTAATCGAATCGCAATCCGGCGTAAGCTTCGCGCTTTGTGCAGTTGCAGCATTTTGCCCGAGGGGATTGGATCGCCCTCGGCGCGGACCCAGCGAGGCGGCCCCTTCAGATGACCGAATACGCGCTGATCCTGGTCGGCACGGTACTTGTCAACAACTTCGTGCTGGTCAAGTTCCTTGGCCTGTGCCCCTTCATGGGGGTGTCGAAGAAGCTCGAGACGGCGATGGGCATGGGGCTTGCCACGACCTTCGTCCTGACGCTGTCATCGGTCTCTTCGTGGATCGTCAACGAGTTCCTGCTGATACCTCTCGGCGTCGAGTACCTGCGCACGATCGCCTTCATCCTGGTGATCGCGGTCGTCGTCCAGTTCACCGAGACGGTGATGCAAAAGACCAGCCCGATGCTCTATCAGGTCCTCGGCATCTTCCTGCCCCTGATCACGACCAATTGCGCCGTGCTCGGTGTCGCGCTGCTCAACTTGCAGGAGCAGCATACCTTCGTCGAGTCGGCCCTGTATGGGTTCGGCGCAGCGGTCGGTTTCTCGCTGGTGCTGGCCCTGTTCGCCGCGATCCGCGAGCGCGTCGCGGTTGCCGATGTGCCGGAGCCCTTCCAGGGCAGCGCGATCGCGATGGTCACCGCGGGACTGATGTCGCTGGCCTTCATGGGCTTCCTCGGCCTGGTCTCGAACTGATCGAGGACCCCTGTCATGTTTGCCCCAGTCTTGGCCCTTGCTACCCTGGCCGCCGCGTTCGGACTGCTGCTGGGCTACTCCGCGATTCGTTTTCGCGTCGAGGGCGACCCGATCGCCGACCAGATCGACTCTCTTCTGCCGCAGACCCAATGCGGCCAATGCGGTTACCCGGGTTGCCGGCCCTATGCCGAGGCCCTGGCCAAGGGCGAAACCGAGATCGATCAATGCACTCCGGGCGGCGAGGCCACGATGCTCGCGCTGGCCGATCTGCTTGGGCGCGAGCCCGTGGTCGGCGAGGGCCGGGAGGAGGTTCAGCGGATGGTGGCCGTGATCGATGAACAGGCCTGCATCGGCTGCACCCTGTGCCAACAAGCCTGTCCGGTCGATGCGATCGTCGGCGCGGCGAGGAACCTGCACGGCGTCATCGAGCGCGAGTGCACCGGCTGCGGGCTGTGCGTGAGTCCCTGTCCGGTCGAATGCGTTCGCATGGTGCCGATCCCGACCGACACGCGCGCGTGGAAATGGCCCTACCCCGCGCGGGTGGTGTCGGCGAGCCGTTAGCCAGCCAAGCCCAGCCAAGCGGAGAAGCGCACGCCCATGAGCCCGGTGGCATTGCTGAATTACAAGAGCCGCGAACGCCAGCTTTGGCGTTTTCATGGCGGCATCCATATCCCGGACGAAAAGGCCCTGTCGAAGGAACGGCCCGCCGCGCAGGCACCGATCCCCCGGTTCCTGGTCCTGCCGTTGCAGCAGCACATCGGCGCGATCGCGAAACCGAAGGTCGCGGTCGGCGATCGGGTGTTGGCGGGACAGAGGATCGCCGACCCCGTCGGCTATGTCAGCGCCGCGATCCACGCATCGAGCTCCGGTGTCGTGGTCGCGATCGAGGACCGGCCGGTCGCGCACCCGTCGGGCCTGCCAGCGCCCTGCATCGTCATCGAGACCGACGGCGAGGATGCCGCGGTCGAACAATTGCCCCCGATCGTCGATTACCGACATGTCGAACGGGCCCTGCTGCGCGAGCGGATCCGTGAATGCGGCATCGTCGGCCTGGGCGGGGCGACCTTCCCGACGAGCGTCAAGGTGAATCCTGGCCACGATCAGCCGATCGAGACGTTGGTCATCAATGGCGTCGAGTGCGAGCCGTACATCACCTGTGATGACCTGCTGATGCAGACGCGCGCCGTCGACGTCATCGAAGGTGTGCGGATCCTGCACCACCTGCTCGGTGTCCGCGCGTGTCTGATCGGCGTCGAGGACAACAAGCCCGAAGCCCTGGCGGCACTGCGCATGGCCCTCGCCGACAGCGACATGGCCGACTGCACCGAGGTCGTCACGATCCCGACCCGTTATCCGAGCGGCGGCGAGCGTCAGCTGATCAGGATTCTGACCGGCAAGGAGGTCCCGACCGATGGCATCCCGGCGCAGATCGGCGTCGTGTGCCAGAACGTCAGCACGACGGTCGCCATCGCCGAGGCGGTCCTCGACGGCAAGCCGCTGATCTCCCGTCTCGTTACCGTGACCGGTCGGGCGATCAGCGAGCCGCGCAACCTGCTGGTGCGGATCGGCACGCCGGCGAACGAGCTGATCGATTTCTGCGGCGGGTATCGCGAGGCACCGCGCAAACTCATCAGCGGTGGCCCGATGATGGGTGTGCAACTGGCGAGCGACCAGGTGCCGGTCACCAAAGGCGTGAACTGCCTGCTCGCCCTGACCGCCGACGAGGCCCCCGACCCCGGGCCGCCGCTGGCCTGCATCCGCTGCGGGCGCTGCGCCGAGGTCTGCCCCGCCAACCTGCTGCCGCAGCAGATCTATTGGCATGCGCGGGCCAAGGACCTCGACAAGGTCCAGGACTACAACCTGTTCGATTGCATCGAGTGCGGCTGTTGTGCCCATGTTTGCCCGTCGCACATCCCGCTCGTTCAGTATTATCGCTTCGCGAAGACGGCGAGCTGGGCGCGCGATCAGGAGGCGCGGCAGGCCGAACATGCGCGCGCCCGTCACGCGGCGAAGCAGGCGCGGCTCGAACGCGTCGAGCGCGAAAGGCAGGCCAAGCTGCGCCAGAAGGCCGAGGCGGTGCGCGACAAGCCTGCCGGGGCCGGGACGGCCCCCTGCACCGAGCCGAAGGCGGCGATCGAGGCGGCCAAGCAACGCGCCGCGGCCAAGCGGGCCGCCGCTGGCCAGGATGCCGCGGCGCCGGCGCAAGCAGGCGCGGTGCGGCCGGAAAAGGAACGACTTACACAGGACTGAGATCCAACGATGCCAGGAACCATCATCTCGTCGCCCCACGGCGCGCGCGTCAATCGCGTCGACTGGATCATGCTTCAGGTCATCGCGGCCCTGATTCCGGGTATCGCGGTCATGATCTGGTTCTTCGGTTGGGGCCTTTTGATCAACATCGCGTTGGCGATCGTCGTGGCCGTTGCGGCCGAGGCCTTGGTCATGAAGCTGCGCGGCCGGCCCGCCTGGCCGGCGGTCCGCGACCTGAGCGCCGTCGTGACCGCGATCCTGCTCGCGCTCGCACTGCCGCCGTCGCTGCCCTGGTGGTTGACGGTGCTCGGCGTCTTGTTTGCGATCGTCATCGTCAAGCAGCTCTATGGCGGTCTCGGGTACAACCCGTTCAATCCGGCGATGGCCGGTTATGTCTTTCTGCTGATCTCGTACCCGGTGGCCGTGACCTCCTGGCTGCCGCCGCTGGTCGCGGTCGAGCACCATCTGACCTTCATCGATTCGGCCCGGATGATCTTCCTCGGTCTGCCGCCGCCGGGGCTCGCCTGGGATGCGGTGACGATGGCGACGCCGCTCGACACGATGCGCGCGGCCCTCGGCGAGGGCCAGACCATCGACCAGATCCAGCGCAGTCCGCTGTGGGGCGAGTACGGCGGCCTCGGCTGGGAGTGGGTCGCCGTCGCCTTCCTGCTCGGCGGCCTGTTCCTGCTGTGGCGGCGCGTCATCACCTGGCACATTCCCGTATCCATGCTCGGTGCGCTGGCCCTGATGGCGGGGCTTTTCTGGCTGATCGACCCGCAGACGCACCCATCGCCGCTGTTTCATCTGCTGAGCGGGGCCGCGATCGTCGGGGCCTTCTTCATCGCGACGGATCCAGTCACCGCCTGCACGACCAAGCGCGGCCAGTTGATCTTCGGCGCCTGCATCGGGGTGCTGGTGTTCGTGATCCGCACCTGGGGCGGTTATCCGGACGCCGTCGCCTTCGCCGTGCTGCTGATGAACATCGGCGCGCCGATGATCGAGCATTTCACGCAGCCAAGGGCCTTTGGCCATGAGAGGGGTCGCGGATGAAACGATCGCGGATCTTCATTGCGGGCTTCATCCTCTGGGCCTTCGCGATCGTCGGCGTCGGCCTGGTCGCGATCACCCAGGCGATGACGGTCGATCGGATCGCCGTGAACGAGCGCGAGGCCTTGCTCAGCAAGCTGCGCGCGATCATCCCGGCAGTGCCGATCGAAAACGACCCCTTGAGCGATGTCATCGAGGTCAGCGCCCCGGAACTGCTAGGAGGGGCCACAACCCGCGTCTATCGGGTCGTTAGCGCCGGTGAACCCGTTGCGGTGATCCTGGATCCGAAGGTTCCGGATGGCTACGCCGGCCCGATCCGGCTCCTGGTCTCGGTGCTCGCCGATGGCCGTCTTGGCGGTGTGCGGGTCGTCTCGCACCACGAGACGCCGGGACTCGGTGACAAGATCGAGGAACGCAAGTCCGACTGGGTTCACGACTTCGCCGGTCGGTCGCTGGGCGACCCGGCGCCGGAACTCTGGGCCGTCAAGCGCGATGGCGGAATCTTCGATCAGTTCACCGGGGCGACCATCACGCCCCGCTCGATCGTCCGAGCGGTCAAGAAGACCCTCGACTATGTCGACGCCGAAGCCGAACACCTGTTCGCGATGATCTCCGATGACGAACCCCCGGCGCCACCCAAGGACGCCTCGGGCGAGTCGATGTCTGACGAGGCGGCCGGGTCGCCCCAGCCCGCGATTCCCGCCTCGAGCGCCGACGAAGACGGCGGACTCGAACACGAGATCCTGGACGAGCCGGCCTCGGCGCCGCGCGACGCCGCTGCCGAGCCGGCCCCGTACCCGATCCCCGAGCCATTCGAGGCCGAGCGCGAACCCGCGGAAGGCCCGGCCCAGAAGGAGCCGGCCTCCCCGACGCAGGAGCCCGCCACCGATCCACCCGGGCACCCGACCGCCGAACCGATCGACACGGACCGCGAAAGTGAAGGCGCGGGAGGCCCGGTTCAGCAGGGGCAAGCCTCTGCGCTGCGTGACGATGCCGCCGAACCGCCGGCGCAGCCGCCGACCATCGCGAGCCAAGAACCGATCGCCAGCGACCCGATCCCACCCGCCGAACCGGCCCTTGAGACGCCGGTCTCCGCGCCGATCTCATCCGATCAACCTGAGCCCGAGACGCCGATCTCCGCGACCGGCCCGGAGACCGACTGATGCCGACGCGTGATCGCTACCGCAACCTGTTCCGCGATGGGCTCTGGGGCAACAACCAGGCCCTCGTCGCGCTCCTCGGGCTCTGCCCACTGCTGGCCGTCACCACGACCGCGACCAATGGCCTGGGCATGGGGCTGGCCACGATGGCCGTGCTGATCCTGTCGAACGCCACCGTCTCGCTGATCCGCAACCTGGTGCGGCCCGAAGTGCGTCTGCCGGTGTTCGTGCTAGTCATCGCCTCGTTCGTCACGATCGTCGAGTTGACGATGAAGGCCTACTTCTTCGAGCTGTATCATGTCCTCGGACTCTTCATCCCGCTGATCGTGACCAATTGCCTGATCATCGGCCGGGCCGAGGCCTTCGCCTCGAAGAACCACCTGGACCGCGCGGTGCTCGATGGCGTCGCGATGGGGCTCGGCTTCCTGCTGGTGTTGACGCTGCTCGGCGGGATCCGCGAGTTGGCCGGGCAGGGGACGCTTTTCTACCAGGCCGACTTGATGTTCGGGGAGCTCGCGAAGGATTTCGACCTGAGTCTGGGCCCGGATTTCCAGGGCGCGCTGATCGCGATCCTGCCGCCGGGGGCCTTCCTGTTCCTCGGTTTCATGATCGCGCTGAAGAATCTGTTCGACCAACGCGCCCGGCGCCGTCGCGCCGCCCGCACGTCAGAGGTCGTGCCCGGCGGCGCAGTCGGTGCGGAGAAACCCCAGGTCTTGGCGTGACGTGTTGTGGGGGCCATACGTGCCGGTGGGATCGATGGGTGCCGAAGCGCTCGCACGGTATCGGCACGACACCCCGCGAACGCATCCTCGTCGGCTCTGCGGCGAGATCCCTTTCGGCGACGGCCGCTGAGCGCCTCGGTGAACTCGATTGATCGCGTCTGGCCCTGCTTCAAGCCCTATGGCTCGATCCCGAATCGATGCGAGCCCTGAGACGTTGATGCGCATCCCGGTCTCGCCGGGATCCTTCGCTGCGGCAGGGTTGTGAATTCATCAGGTCATTGCGATCCACGGCGGCACTCATCCGTGTGTCATGCTGCTTGAGGCCAAATGGGTTGCGGCCCGAGGAGACTCGGCGAGGGGATTTGCCCGATCTGCGTGACTAGGTCCGATCGCGCGACGTAGCAGTTGTTGATGGCGATGCCGAATGATGCCCCTTCGGGCCTGCATCGCCGCCTTGAGTTCCGCGGAGGTCATGGACACCTTAGCGACGGTGTTGCCGCGTAACGAAGATGTGCGCGAGGCGCGGCGTGTGATCATCAAGCTCGCACTGAACGCCGCGCCGAATAATGGTACGCTGAGGCTTTGCCGCACGACAGTATCTGGGCAGGGCGACAAGTCCGCGTTGGCTGCGCGAGCTTTGGAGCGTGCGGTGGAGGAGGGCCGGCAAGGTCCCTCGTCCGTCGCTTGGTCTGCGGTGAGGGCCGGCTGCGCGACCGCCATGATTCTTCGTCCGCTACTCAACGTGCTTTGGCTGACTGGCCCTAAGGACTTGAGAAACTCCATGTATGAACGCTTTTTCGGACTGACCCGCGACCCCTTTCGGCTGACGCCGGATCCAAAGTGTTGTTTTGGACACCGACACTACGCGAAGGCTCGGGTCTACATCGACTATGCGCTGCATCGCGGCGAAGGTTTCGTGATGATTACCGGTCGGCCTGGCACCGGGAAGACAACCTTGGCGATGGATCTGATCGACAAGACCGCCGGAAGCAACGTGAAGGTCGTGCTGGTGGTCAGTTCGCAGTTGGATGCGGAAGATTTGCTGCGTATGACGGCCTTCATGTCTGATTTGGATGTGCAATCCCCACATAAGGCGGACATCTTGCAGCGACTGATCGACTTCCTGGTGCGGCATAGGCAGCAGGGGCGGCGGGTTTTGCTGGTTATCGATGAGGCGCAGGATCTGTCGGTCGCCGCGTTGGAGGAGCTGCGATTGCTGACCAACCTTCAGCATCGCGGCGAGCCGCTGGTGCCGGTCGTTCTCCTGGGCCAGGAGTCCCTGCGCGACCTCGTCCGACGGCCGGGGATGGAGCAGGTGCATCAGCGTATCGTCGCGGCCTGGCATCTGGCGCCGCTCGATCCGTCAGAGACTGTTGAGTACGTGCGTTTTCGTTTGGAACGTGCCGGCTGGCGCGGTGAACCCTCGTTCGATCCCGGTGTGCTGCGGTCCGTCTACGAGTTCAGCCAAGGTGTGCCGCGACGGATCAACCTTGTCTGCGGCCGGCTCCTGCTGCACGCCTTCGGCGAGGAGCGGCGGCTGGTGACCGCCGCCGACGTGGAGGTGGTCCTTGCAGAACTGGCAGAGGAGGGGTTGGGGCCGCCGGAGGCTGCGACGGCCTCTAATCGCCCGCCCGCGGCCACTGAGGAGCACCCCGAGGGCAGTATCGATTGGAGCCAGATCGATCAAGGTCTCGCGTGGGCCGAGCCGATTTCCACCGCATCATGCGCAGGTGTGTCCGAATCACCGGCGTTCGCCGAGCGGGCCGATACACCTGTACCGCAACAGGTCGAGGATTTCATGAGGTCTCAGGCGGCGGCGCCAGCCGAGAAGGAGCTCGGATCGTCAGGGATCGTAGCGGCTGAGCACGTCGCCGAGGCTGGCAACGACCCGCCGCGCGCGAAGAAGAACCCGCACTACTGGGCGTGGGCTACGCTCGGGCTCGTTGTGCTGACTACCGTAGGTCTTGGCGCGCTCTTGGATCCCGCTGTGTGGGTGGATGTCCGGAACAGGGCTGAAACGGGAGCGCGGAACCTGACGGGCGAGGGGGCTGAGGGATGGGAGCTGGGCGCCCCGCGGCTCATCGGTGAATCGGATCTGCTGGAAGCGGAGCGTTTGCCCCTGGAGCCGGCGCCCTCTCCTTCGGCCGCCAGACAGTGGGTCGCAGAGGCAGTCGGCTCACCGCCGATTGCGAAGGAGACGGAGACCCTGGCGACGGACCCTGCGCCGGCGGTGGATCCGGGTCTCCTCGTGGGCGCCGTGTCGGCACCGGATCGTGCTCCACGCTCGCCGGGTAGCGATGATACACCCTTGATGTCGGTCGTCGATGTAGCCGATGCCGATGGGCCGTTTGCGTTAAGCGAACCGAATGACCGGGGTGCTGACCCCGTGGCGATCCTCCACGAGGATTCTCGAGTGACAAGCGAGTCGCACGAGACAAGCGGGTCGCGGACCACGGTCGATGACCGATTTTTGGACCAGGTGCCCGAATCACCGGCCGTTTTGGAGTCGGATCGTGCGGATTGGATGGTCGAAGAGTCGGTGGTCGAAGGGGCAGCGGTGTCGGGGGCTTCTGCCGAAGATGAGCCCCAACTCTCTGTGCCCCCGGATGCGGTGGCCGAATCGGCCGCTGATCTTCGCCCGGATGATGAGGGCGCTGCCACTATCGGCGAGGGCCAGATCGTGCGGGTCCTGTTCGGCTGGAACAGCGCCCGCATCGAGCCGGACTTCGAGCCGGATCTCGCATCGGTCATTGACGCGGCGATGCGCTCCGATGCCAGCCTCATCAAGATTGTTGGTTACACGGATCGGCAGGGGGATCCTCTCTACAACCAATTGCTGTCGCAGCAACGAGCCCAGGCCGTTTCCGATTACCTGGCGGAGCATGGCATTTCGCGCGACCGGCACCGGGTCGAAGGGCGTGGCCCCCGTGAATCCAATGGCGATACGGTGGCTCCAAGCTCGGAGATCGAACCGCAGGATCGTATGGTAGAGGTCTCGGTGCTTCCGAAGCTGTCCATGTGATGCCCAAACCGCGACCTGGCATCGGCGTGATTGCTGGTCCGTGCCACCGTTGGACGGAAACTCAGACGGCCGCACGAACAGATATCGAGGGCCGGGTATATCTTGATCTGGGCGGGTTTGGCCTGACTGGCTGTGCGCATGAGCAGAGCGCGCCGGTCCGAACGACGGAAAGTTTCAGTAAAGGTGGCATCGACCGGGGAGGGTCGCTCACAGCTACCACCAGTTGTCGGTGATGCCCCGGCGGCACAGCCGTGGACAGGCCAGCTGCGCAAACAGGGGGGCGAGCAGGCTTGAATGCCCACCGACACCTTCTCCTCTGTGGTGAACGACTGGGTGCATGCCGAGGTCGGATTTCGACAAGCGGAGGAGCGCGTCAAGTCCGGTTAGCGGGATGTTGGTGGACTACAGCTCCTTGCCGTTCCAGCCGAGTTCATTGGGGCGCGGGCAGTCGACGCCGGGGTGCGTGAGCCGGGTGCCGCCGGTGGATTGCCAGTGCTTGGGTTCTGCTTGTGTCCTAGATGGCCTCGATTCTGCAGTCTTGGCCTGCCTCGAGGCTCTTCTCTTTCAGCCGCCCGATCACGGGGGACCGACTTGATGCTTCAGATCATGAAGCGGATGTCATCGCGGTGGTTTCTGCTCCTGTTCGGCATGCTGGTCGCCCTGGCGATCGGGCGCGAGGCCTGGCCGGCTTCGCTGGATCCGGCCGAGGTGCCCGATGCGTTGCAGCCTTGGATCCCGTGGGTCCTCGATGAGCCGGATGAGCGCCTGTGTCCGCGGCGCGACGACGGTCAGGCCTTGTGCGCCTGGCCGGGACAACTGCATCTCGAGATCGATCGCGACGGCGGTCGTTTCGCCCAGCGCTGGCACCTGCTGGCCGATGCCTGGGTGACGCTGCCCGGCGATGCGGCGGCCTGGCCGCAGTCGGTCACAGTCGAAGGTACGCTACATCCGGTCGTCGAGCAGGACGGTCGACCGGCGCTCTGGCTGGCCGCCGGTGACCATGAGCTGGCCGGTGCCTTCGATTGGCCGCGTCGGCCGCCGGGCCTGGCCTTGTCACCGAGCACGGCCGTGGTCGCGCTGCACCTTGATGGCATCGCGGTCCCCACGCCGCGGATCGATGCCGATGGGCGCCTGTGGCTTGCGGCGGAGCCGGCCGAGGTGGTGGTGGACCCAGAGCGGCCGGCGATCGACGCGGACCGCTTGACGCTCGATGTGGTGCGGCGGATCGATGATCAGATCCCGTTGCGTGTGACGACCCGCCTCGAGCTCGAGGTCGCGGGTGCCGCGCGCGAGATCCAGCTCGGCCCCGTCGCGCTCGCCGGTGGTCTGCCGCTGCGACTCGAGAGCCCGCTGCCGGCGCGGCTCGAGGATCGCGGCCGGCTGGTCGTGCAGGCGCGGCCGGGCCGCTGGACCCTGACGCTCGAGACCCAGCATCCGGGGCCGGTGACGGCGTTGCCACTCGATGGGCGGCCGGCACCCTGGCCGGATCACGAGGTCTGGGTCTTCGCCGCGGATCCGGGCCTGCGTCAGGTCGAGATCCAGGGCGCCGACACGATCGACCCGCGCCAAACGCGGCTGCCGCCGGACTGGCAGCGGTTGCCGGCCTATCGGATGCAGCCGGGTATGACGTTGGAACTGGTGCCGCTGCGCCGCGGTGCCGTCGGCGAGGATCGCCTGCGGTTGACGCGCGACCTGTGGCTCGATTTCGCCGGCGGCGGCGTCAGTCTGCGTGACCGGATCAGCGGTGAACTGCGCACCAGCTGGCGGCTCGATGCCGAGCCACCGCTCGCGCTTGGGCAGGTGACGGTCGATGGCGAGCCCCGGCTGATCACCCGGCAGCCGGGCGCCGCCGGTTCCGAGGCGCCGAGCGGCGTCGAGGTGCGTGCGGGGCAGCTGGAGCTGCTCGCCGACGGGCGCCTTGCCCCGATCTCGATCGGCCTGACCGCGCGTGTCCCGGCGTCGGGATGGGACCTGACCTTCGACTCGGTCGCCATGCGGCTGCACTTGCCGCCGGGCTGGGATCTGTTGGCGGCCGAAGGGGTCGACAACCTGCCGGATTCCTGGGTCGCGCGCTGGTCGCTGCTCGATCTCTTCATGGTGCTGATCGCGGCCCTCGCGGTGGCCCGTCTCTGGGGCGTCGGTTGGGGGCTGCTGGCGCTCGCGGCGCTGGTTCTGACCTGGACCGAGCCGCAGGCACCGCGGACCCTGTGGCTGCATGGGCTGGCGGCGGTGGCCCTGTTGCGTGTGTTGCCGCACGAGGCCACCCGGCCGGCCCTGGCCCGGCTTCGCGCGCTGGTGCGCTTCTACGCGCTGGTCGTCGCGCTCCTGTTCGCCGCGGTCACGCTGCCTTTCCTGGTGACCGAGATGCGCGATGGGCTCTTCCCGCAACTGGATCGGCCCGATGGGCGGGCGGATCTGGTGACGCTGGTGCGTGACCAACTGGCCGAGGATGCGGTCCGCGACGGGGCCATGGCTTCGCCCGCGGCGGACCGAGCGCGATCGGTGTTCGCGACGGTTCCGAGCGCGGCCCCGAAGATCTTGCCGCGTCTCGATCCGGACGCGCGCGTGCAGACCGGCTTCGGTGTGCCGGCCTGGCAATGGCGCGCCTTCGACCTCCAGTTCAACGGTCCGGTGATGGCTGGCCAGGAGGCGCGCCTCTGGTTGCGGCCGCCGGTGGCCGCGCTGCCGCTCGCCATCCTGCAGGTCCTGTTGGTCCTGGCCTTGGCGCTGCGGATCGCCTCGGGGATGCGCCGGGCCCCGCCAGCGGGCGGATCCGGATCCGGTCGCGACCGGCTGGCGGCGGCAACGTTGTCGACCGCGGTCCTGCTCATGCTGGCTGGCCTCCTGGTCACGATCGTCCCAAGCGAGGTCCGGGCCGAGTCGGCGTCGATCGAGGTGTCCGCGATGGCGCATCGCGAGGCACCGCCGCTGCCGACCGGGGCCTTCCCGCCGCCCGAGTTGTTGGGCGACCTGCGTCAGAGGTTGCTCGCGCCGCCCCGTTGCTGGCCCTCCTGCGCGACCTTGACCCGCATGGACCTGCGCGTCTCCGCCACCGGGCTCGACCTGGAACTGGTCATCGATGCAGCGGCCGCCTCGGCCGTGCCGATCCCGGGTCATGTCGAGGGCTGGTACCCGACCAGGATCGACCGGAACGGCACACCCGTCGACGGCCTGCGCCGCGAGGCGGGCGGTACCTTGCTGGTGCCGGTTCCGCCCGGGCGTCACCGGCTGCGTTTGACGGGCCCATTGCCGGCGAGCGGTCAAGTCGAGTTGCCGTTGCCGCTGCGCCCGAAGCGGGTGACGGCTGCCGTCGGCGCCGATTGGCGCATCGAGGGGCTCGATCGCGATGGGCGGCCGGGCGAGCAGCTGCGCTTGCTGCGGCGCTCCGCAGAGCCTGCGTCGCAGGAGCCGGCGGTAACGACAGGCCGCGAAGACGCGCCGCAGGCCCTGTCGCCGTTGCTGAGGGTGACCCGCACCCTGCGATTGGGCATCGATTGGACGGTCACGACCGAGGTCGAGCGTCTGTCGCCGACCGGCACCTCGATCTCGCTGCGGGTGCCCCTGTGGTCGGGGGAATCGGTGATCACCCCGGCGCGCGAGATCGACGGCGACGGCCTGCTGGTGTCCCTCCCACCCGAACGTGTTCGCGATGGCTGGGTGGCGACGCTCGAGCCGGTCGAGCGCCTGAGGCTCGAAGCGACGACCGATCCGCATCTGGTCGAGGCCTGGCGAATCGAGGCGGATCCGCTCTGGCATCTGACGACCAGCGGCTTTCCACCGATGCAGAACCCGGCGGGTGTCGATCGCTGGCCACCGGTGTGGCGGCCCTGGCCCGGCGAACATCTAATCTTGTCGGTCACACGACCTGTCGCGACCCCCGGGCCGACGCTGACACTGGACCGGAGCCGGTACGAACTGAACCCGGGTCGCCGTGCGACCGATGCGCGCCTGGTGCTTACGCTGCGCTCGAGTCAGGGTGGCTCGCACCGGCTGCACCTGCCTGAACAGGCCGAGTTGACAGAGGTCCTGATCGATCGACAGCCGCGCGTTCTGCTGTTTCGGGATGGGGTCTTGGAGTTACCGTTGGTGCCGGGTACGCAGCAGGTCGAGATCGCATGGCGCGAGCCGATTGGGCTGGACTGGCTGTATCGGCCGTCGGTCGTGAATCTGGGGGCGGTCGGGGTCAACGCCGAGACCCGTGTGACGCCGGCCCCGGACCGCTGGGTGCTGTGGGTCAGCGGATCGGGGCTCGGTCCGGCGGTGCAGTTCTGGGCGCTGTTGCCGGTGCTCGCGCTGTTGGCCCTGGTGCTGGCGCGTTGGCGCCAGACACCGCTGACGGCGGCCGACTGGTTCCTGCTCGGCGTCGGTCTGAGCCAGGCCGGGATCTGGGTCGCGCTGCTGGTCGTGCTCTGGCTGTTCGCGTTGGCATGGCGGCGTCAGGTGGCAGCGGACATCCCGCCTTGGCGGTTCAACCTGATCCAGATTGGATTGGTCGGTCTGACGATCGCGGCCCTGGTCGGTCTGTTGGTCGCGGTGCAACAGGGGCTGCTCGGTCACCCGGCGATGCAGATCGCCGGCAACGATTCGACGGCGCGGGTCTTGAACTGGTACCTGGACCGCGGCCTGGCCGAGAGCGCGACGCCGACGCTGATCTCGGCGCCGATCTGGATTTATCGGGTGCTGATGCTGGTCTGGGCGCTGTGGCTCGCGTGGCGGCTGCTGCAATGGCTGCGCTGGGGTTGGGAGGGGTTTGCGGCGCCGGTGCTGTGGCGCGAATCGCGCCGCAGGGACAAGGATCCGTCATCGCGCGGCGCGGCGCCAGACGGGTCGCGCACGAGGGATCCGTGATTCGGGCCGATGCAATCAGGCCGCACGGACAGGCGGGGCAGGCCGTTACTCTCGAGCGCTTGCCCCGCCAGCAGCGCATTGGCCGCGCCTTGGCCGATCCGGGTGCGACTCGGCCGCTGCGGGCGACCAGTGGGTGCGGCCTCGTGCTTCAGACCGCAGTCACCCAAACCTTCATCGACTCGGGACACCCGCCCTGCCGTGGCATGCGCGCCCCGTGGCGGGAAACATCAGGCCCTTTTCGTGGTCGAATCCAACGGACGATGAGGCAGACCGGACGAGACCGTCAACGAGTGGTTTTATCAGGCCCTGGCCCTATATCGTCAGACAGGACCGCGCCCAGCGGTGTTTTCAACCAGCGGCCTAGTTGGAGGCAGCCATGACGTTCTTGATCCTTGCCCTCGCCGTGATTGTCGCCGGTACGGCCGTGGCCTACCTGGTCGGTGAAACGAATCGCCGCCGGGCCTTGCGGCCGGTCCCGATCCGCGTTCGGCATCAAGCGGGTCCGACGCGCCGTCGACCCTGACCAAGCACCAAGACCCTCCCAGCCAGCGGCCCCGCCGGGATTACCCGAGCGGGGCCTCTTCATTTGGGTCTGCTTGGGGGAGCTGGTTGCTCGTCGCGTTCACAGGGAGCGGGTCGCGATATGACGCGACCACGCGACGCGCAGGTGGATTCGCGGATCGATCACACCGCCCCGATCAAACACCCGCCCGTTCGAGACGCACTTGCATCAGATCGATTCGACCATCGCGGAACCCGGCCTCGCAATAGGCCAGGTAATAGCGCCACAGGCGGATGAAGGGCTCGTCGTAACCCAGGGCGCGGATCTCGGCGAGCCGTTCGTCGAATGTCTGGTGCCAGGTCGCGAGCGTGCAGGCGTAATCGGCGCCGTGAAAGCTCTGCGCCGTGACCTCGAGACCGGCGCGCCGGGCGGCCTGCGCGAACCGCTCCGGGGTTGGCAGCATGCCGCCGGGGAAGATGTAGCGCTGGATGAAGTCCGGGCGGTCCCGGTAATAGACGAAGGTTGGTTCGTCGATCGTGATCACCTGCAGCGCTGCGCGTCCGCCGGGCCGCAGGCAACGGCGCAGTGTCTGCATGTACTGATCCCAGTAGGCCTCGCCGACGGCCTCGAACATCTCGATCGACACGATGTGGTCGTAGGTTCCATCGAGATCCCGGTAGTCCTGGAGCCGTAACGAGACCTGTTCGGCGAGCCCAGCGCGCTCGGCACGCTCACGCGCCCAGGCGAGCTGTTCCTCGGACAATGTGATGCCGGTCACCTGTAGTCCGGCCGCGGCGGCCTGTTCGGCGAAACCGCCCCACCCGCAGCCGATCTCGAGGATGCGTTGCCCGGGTCGGGCCTCGAGCAGGTCGAGCAACCGCTGGTTCTTGTTTCGTTGCGCCTGTTCCAGCGACTCGGTCCCGGTCGTGAACAGGCCGCTCGAATAGGTCATCGTCGGATCGAGCCAGAGCCGATAAAAGTCGTTACCGAGGTCGTAGTGGTACGAGATGTTGTGCCGGCTGCCGCGGCGCGTGTTCGCGTGGCGCTGGTGGTGGAGGCGGACCCTGAGCCGGTGCAGCCAAGAGCCCGTTTCGAGACTTGCGATCGCCGGTTCGTTGACCGCAAACAGATACATCAGATCCTGGAGGTCCGAGGTGTCCCAGTCGCCAGCGAAGTAACCGCGGGCGAAGCCCATGTCGCCGCCGAACAGGGTCCTTGCGATCAGCCGCAGCGGGCGGTGCAACCTGACCTCGACGGTCGGGCCGGGCTGGTCTCCGATCATCGAATAGAGCCGGCGGTCAGCGCGGATGTCGATGCGACCCTGCAGCAGACGAATGCGCGCGAGTCGGCGCAAGAGCCGTCTGGTCGGATGCCAGCTGAAATCGCCAGCCGGCGGCCACTCGACGTCGGCAGTATTGTCCTTGGCCATCATCAGCTTACCTCATGACTCGGTGGGGCCGGTTTGGGGTGGAAGGGGGCGCCGCGCAGCCAGATCTTCAAGGCTTGCCAGTGGATTCCGGCGAGCACCTTCGCGGTCAGCAGCGGCGTCCGTAGCATGGCCCTAAGCAGCGCGCGGTCGCTCACGGGTTCGCCGCGCCCGGTCTGGCTCGCGACCAGCATCAGGCGCTCGTCCTGGAATTCGCGGATCAGTACTGACAGCCGCTCATCCGGCTCGGCGAGCCGAAAGTGATAGCGTGCCTGCATGCCGATCAACGGCGAGACATGGAAACACTTGTCGGCGGTGTCGACCAAAGGTCGATCCTCGGGCACGCCGTGCCGTCCAAGCAGATAGAAATGGTGCTCGCCGAAGGTGTTGTGGACCTCGGCCAGGATCACGCGCAAGCGGCCGCTCTGGTGAAAGCCGTACCACAGGGTCAGCGGATTGAAGCCCAGGCCGAGCACCCGCGGAAAGCACAAGAGCTTGACGGTGCCACCCTCCAGGTCGATGCCCTGTTCGGCCAACAGCCGATCGAACCAGGGCCGCAGCGGTGACCCGTCCATCGGGCCGTGGTCCTGCGGATAGAAGCTCAGCAGATTGAACCGGCCGATCGACAGCAGACGGCTGCCGGTGCGATCGAGCGCGTCGAGATCGAGCAGCAGGCTGAAGACCCGGTAGACGAATCGGTAACGCACCGGAAACAGGCGCCGGTGCATCACCTGCGTCAGATAGAGGCGGTGTGGAGATGTCACTGGGTCGCTTCGACCAGTCGTCTCTGCCCGGCGGGCCCAGGTTGACGCAGCGGGGCCGGGTCCGTCAACCAGCCGACGTCGACGTCGAGGTCGTCGGCGACCCAGACCGCGGCGCGCAGCGCGTCTTCATGGAAGCCATAGCCGAAGTAGCTGCCGCAGTACCAGATCCGGTCCTGCCCCTGGATCTCGTCGAGTCGCGCCTGGGCTCGCATCGCGCCCTGATCGAAGACCGGGTGTTCGTAGGTCATCTTGGCCAGGATCCGGTCCGGCCGGGGCCCGGCGAACGGGTTCAGACTGACGAAGTAAGGTTGGTCGGTGTCGAGTGCCTGAAGCCGGTTCATCCAATAGGTCACCGACACCGCGGCCTGGCCGTCCTCGGCATGGCGGGCGAGATGGTTCCACGACGACCAGACCCGGCGCGAGCGTGGCATCAGGTAGTCGTCCGTGTGCACGAAGACCTGGTTCGGCTGGTACGAGAAGGCGCCGAGCAGGCGCTGTTCCGCATCGGTCGGCTGTTCGAGCAGTCGCAGGGCCTGATCGCCGTGACAGGCGAGCACGACGCCGTCGAAGGTCTCGACGCGACCCGATGCCAGTTCGACGCGGACGCCGCGTTCCTCGCGTCGCACCGCACGCGCACCGTCACCGACGATACGTTCCCCAGGCGCCAGATCCGCGACCATGCGCTTGACGTACTCGCGACTGCCGCCGACGACGGTCTTCCACTGGGGCCGCTCGGTCAGGTTCAGAAGCCCGTGATTGGCGTAGAAGCGCGCCAGGCTCGCGGCCGGGAATTGCATCATCGTCGCCTTCGGACAGGACCAGATGGCCGCGGCCATCGGCAGCAGGTAATGCTCGCGGAAGGCCTTGCCGAGCCCCTCTTGGTCGAGAAACTCGCCGAGGCTTTCGTCGCCGAACGCGCTCTGGGCAAGCCGCGCCTTGCAACGCTGATTGAAGCGTAGGATGTCGCGGCACATGCGCAGGAAGGACGGGCTGAACAGGTTGCGGCGCTGCGCGAACAGGCTGTTGAGGTCGCTGCCGGCATACTCGAGATCCCAGGGGCCGATCGAGGCGGCGAACGACATGTCGGTGTCGCGGGTCCGGATGCCCAGCCGCTGGAACAGCCGTGTCAACAGCGGGTAGTTGATCTCGTTGTAGACGATGAAGCCGGTGTCGATCGGGATCCTACGCCCGTTCTCGTCGATTTCGATGGTGTTCGTATGGCCACCGATGTAGTCGTTGTGCTCGATCAACGTGACCCGGTGGCGCCCGGTCAACAGCCAGGCGGCGGCCAGCCCGGCGATTCCGCTGCCGACGACGGCGTAGTGTTGTCCCATGAGACCCGCTCCAATGAATGATGGTGGCACGCCTCGTCAATGTTTGTACTCGCGCCGCGGATTCCAATGACCCGGCGGCGATGCGGCGTGCCGGTCGGTTGGGCCCGGCGTCGCCCGCGGCTCGGCGGTCGGCGACCGGGCTGGTCTGCTTCGTGAGCTCGAATCGGTTCGGATCCTACCCGAACGGGTGCCGCCTGTCCCTCTAGGCGGCGGTCGGTTTCCGCAGGCGGAGGACGGGCACGGGCGTGAGTCGGCCCTAAGATGGGCCGCGGGCTTGGCAGCGGCGCCCGTTATCGCCGACACTTACCGCTTTTGGGGAGGCGCTGGTCGATCGGCCGTACTGGCCGAAAACCGGCACGGAAGTCGACAGCGCGGTTTCCGACTTCCTGCGTGTTCGGTCGCTTACCGTGGCAGAACGCGGCGGGGCCGGAGCCCCGCGTGGGAAGCGCTGCATCGTTCAGCGCTTCGCGAGGGGCCGTTGCGGGGCGTGCGGGGGGCCTCATCTGGTCATCGCCAACGCTCGGCGGCCGCGATCGAGTGTCGAGTGCAATCGATAATGGGAATACGATGAGACCAAGACACGGGGCGATCTTGTCATGGATTTTCGCGATCCTGTTTCTACTGTGGTTCCCGGCGATTGGTGCGGCTCAATCACTGCCGGCGTTCGAGCAGATCATCAGTGCCACCGATGCCGATGAGCTGACGGCCTGGGGACGACGTTACGAACGAGGGGTCGGCGTCGCGCAGGACAGCGAGAAGGCCGTTCGGCTCTATTGCCGGGCCGCTCGACTGGGGGCTGTCGACGCGAAGTTCTATCTCGGGCAGGTGCTGGCCTTTGGTCGCGGCCTCGAGCGCGACCCGGCACTGGCTGCGGCCTGGCTTCGGGAGGCAGCCAACCAGGGCGAGCGGCGAGCGCGCAACATGCTGATGCTGCTCGATGGTGACGGCCAGCCGACGCGCCGCGCGACCTGCCCGACCGGCGAGGACCGTGCCCGAATCGCTCAGCGCGTCCATCCGGCCCAGGGCGAGATCGCCGAACTGGTGCGCCGCTTGGCGCCGAATTACCGGTTGGATCCGGAACTGGTCCTCGCGGTCATCGAGACCGAATCGAACTTCAACCCGAAGGCCCTGTCGCCGAAGAACGCGCAAGGGCTGATGCAGTTGATCCCGGCGACGGCCGCGCGGTTCGGTGTCCGGGATGTCTGGGACCCCGAGCAGAACATCCGTGGCGGCATGGCCTACCTGAGTTGGCTGCTCGATCACTTCGACGGCGATGTATCACTTGCGTTGGCCGGTTATAACGCCGGCGAGGGCGCGGTCAGCCGTCATGGCGGTATCCCGCCGTACCGCGAGACGCAGGCCTATGTGAGTCGGATCATCGAGCGGATCGACGGGTCCTGATGGGTTTTCTGGGCGCGCTCGGGGCCTAGTAGCGACGGCGGTGCGAGCGACCTTGCCGCCGAACTGACGAGGGTCGGTCTACCGCGCGTCGCGACCAGGCCGCGCGAGGGCGCATGCCGATCTCGGCGCTAGGCCTTCGGAGATTGGCACCGAGTCAGCGCTCGGGGTCGGCGTAAAACCAGCCCCGTGGCCCGCGGCGGTCGAAAGGCCGCCAGCCACCCTCCGGCTGGGCCAAGCGATCCGCGATCGCGTAGAGTACGAGCGGGTTCACGGCCAGGCCGAGATGGCTGGATTCGATTTCGATGTTTTCAGTCGTCGGTCCGGGCCGCTCGACGCTGCACCGCCAGGGCACGATGCCGTCGCTGCGGCTGTAGATCGAGGTCGTCGGCACCGGCGGTGTCCGCTCGAACGGACCGTGGCGCTCGGTCAAGCCCATTGGCTCGCCGGTCAAACGCGCGGACATCTGCCAGATCTCGGCCGGTGACGGCTTGCCGGTGAAGGGTGTGCCGAGCGTGATGACCAGGCGCACTGCTGCCGGCGAGGCCTTCGCGATCTCACGGGCATAGAGCCCGCCGAGGCTCCAACCGACCAAACTGACCCGGCGGCGGTGTTCGCGATGAAGCTCTTGGAGCCGTGCCTGACAGGCCTCGAGCAGTTGGTCGCTGGGCCCCGGGTTGACGCCGAGGCGCCAGGGTTCGGCGCGATAGCCAAGCCCCTGGAGGTAGGCGCGCAGCGGCTGGGTCGTCAGATCGCCGCCGAACATCTGTGGAAACACCAGCACCGGGTGGCCATCGCCGCGCGGGGCCAGATCGAGCAGGGGTCTCGCCGCGAGCATGGCGCCGCATTCCCAGCCAACGCGACCCTCCAGCGCGAGCCGCACCGGTGCGGTCAGCTTGAACCACCAGTGGTCATCGGGAGTCGCGGGCATCATCCTTCCTCGCAGACGAAGCGGTCGTCCGCCCGCGGCTGCCCGGCGTTTTGGCGCGGTTCGGCGAGCCAGCCGGTGCGGACCGGTTGCGGACAATCGAAGGCTGGCTGGACCGGCATCCCGGCCAGGCGTGTTAGAGGCGAATGGATTACCTCGATCGGTTCGATCTGCATCGTCGTCTCGCGCTCGTAGCCCCGGCGTGGTCGATCATCCGGACGGATGCCGGCGGAGGTGTTGGCCGCCCCGAGGCGCCACCAGCTGTTCAGCCGCCGCCGACGGCATGGATGATCTCGACACGGTCACCTCGGGCCAAGCGCTGCTGTCCGAACTGGCTGCGTGGCACCAGGTCTTCGTTGACCTCGATGGCCAGGCGGCGCCCGCCAAGGTCGAGATGCTCGATCAAATCCGCGAGCGACAAGTCCTCGGCGACCTCGGTCAGTGCGCCATTGATGACGATCTGCATTGGTACCTCGTAAAACGGGGGCCGGTCGGCCGCATTCTATCCGATTCCCGGCGGAGTGCGGCGGTGGTCCTTTCGTATCTTTCGGCCGCGGTTCCTCGATTGGATCGGCAAGCCATTGTATGATCGCGGCGCCTTGTGCCTACCGGTGCAGCTGACCCCACCGACAACTGGAGGAACGAGTCGTGAGTCTTTGGTCGGAGGATCTCATCGCGGTCGAACAGGCCGTCACGCTGGATGGTCTGTTCCTCCAGCGCGTGCACCGTTCTCCGGAGCGCGTCGCCTATCGCCACTATGACCGGGGTGCGGCCGAATGGCGCGCCCTGACCTGGCACGAGATGGCGCGGCAGGTGGCCCGCTGGCGCGACGCGTTGGCCGGGGAGTCGGTGGCGGCCGGGGATCGGGTCGCGTTGGTGCTGCGCAACTGCCCCGAATGGGTCATCTTCGATCAGGCGGCGCTGGCTTTGGGCCTGGTCACGGTGCCGCTCTACACCGACGATCGCCCGGAGAGCGCCTGCTATATCCTCCAGGACGCGGCAGTCAAGATCCTGATGGTTCAGGATGTCATTCGCTGGAAGCGTCTCGCTGCCGCGCTCGGGGAGCGTCCCTATCCGGCTCGTGTCGTCTTGTTGGAATCGAGTGACGAGGCCTATGAGGTCGCGCGTCGCGATCCGCGGGTCGTGGTCGCCGATGCTTGGCTGCCGGCGGTCGGTATGGGTCTCGAGCCGCGCGCGGGGCGGCCGGATGAGCTCGCGACCATCGTCTATACCTCCGGCACCACGGGTCGGCCGAAGGGCGTGATGCTCAGCCATCGCAATATCCTGAGCAATACCCACGCGAGCCTGACCGTCATCGACTGTTATCAGCAGGATGTCTTCCTGTCCTTCCTGCCGCTGTCCCACATGCTCGAGCGCACCGGCGGCTACTATCTGCCGATGATGGCTGGTGCCTGCGTCGCTTACGCGCGCTCCATCGCCCAACTGGCGGAGGATCTGCAAACGATCCGGCCGACCGCGCTGATCGCGGTGCCGCGCATCTTCGAGCGGATATACCAACGTGTGCAAGAACAGGTCGCCACGCGCGGCCGATTGGCCCGGTCGCTCTTCGGGTTGGCGGTGGCGGTCGGTTGGATCGCGTTCGAGCACGGGCAGCGGCGCCGCGGCTGGCATCCGGCGTTGCTGTTGTGGCCGTTCCTACGCCGCAAGGTTGCGGTCGCCGTGCTGGCCAAGCTGGGTGGGCAGCTGCGGCTCGCGGTCAGTGGCGGAGCGCCGTTGCCGAAGGATGTCGCGCGCCTGTTCATCAGTCTCGGGCTGCCGTTGATCCAGGGCTACGGGCTCACCGAGACCAGCCCCGTCGTCAGTGTCAACCCGTTGCATGACAATCGCCCTGACGGTGTCGGTGTGCCGGTGCGCGGCGTTCAGGTCCGCGTCGGCGACGACGACGAGCTCCTGGTCAAGGGGCCGAATGTCATGCTCGGTTACTGGAACAACCATGCCGCGAGCGCGAACATGTTCGATCGGGACGGCTGGCTGCGCACCGGCGATCAAGCGCGAATCGACAGCGGTCACATCTATATCACGGGCCGTATCAAGGACATCCTGGTCCTGTCGAACGGCGAAAAGGTGCCGCCGGCCGACATGGAGATGGCCATCGCGATGGATCCGCTGATCGAACAGGCCATCGTGATCGGCGAGGGGCGTTCCTTCCTCAGCGCCTTGTTGGTGCTCAATGCCGATCTCTGGGCCGGACTCGCGCGCGAATACGCTCTCAATCCGGCGGCGACCGAGAGCCTCGAGGATCCCGCGCTGATCCGCGATATGCTAAAGCGGTTGCGCGATGCGCTGCGGGATTTCCCCGGTTACGCGAAGATCCGTCGTGTCGTCTTGTCGCTCGAGCCTTGGTCGGTCGAGAACGGGATGCTGACGCCGACGATGAAGGTCAAGCGCAACGAGGTGCTCAGGTACCACGCCGAACAGATCGAGCGGCTTTACCGGATGGAAGCCTGACGCCGGTCCAGTGCGTGGATCCGCGCGGGCGACGACCGACCCTTGCACCAGTCGGGTCGGAGCCACTAAACTAGCGAGCAGCGCGGGTGTAGTTCAATGGTAGAACCTCAGCTTCCCAAGCTGATGGCGTGGGTTCGATTCCCATCACCCGCTCCAATGCGCTCCACGGCCTCCGCCGATCCCGTCCGCGTCCTGTTCGAGACTGCGCCCTACTTCTCGTTGCCGTCGTTCGATCGGCGGATGTCCCGCTCCTGTCGCTGACCTGGCCCGCGTCGGGTCGGTGCGCATTGTCCCGGTATCCCTGACATGACGAAGACCGCCAAAAGATCGCTGATCCTGTCGATCCCGTTCGTCTTGCTGATCCTTTCCGCCGGCTGGCTCTGGTCACCGTTCGGTCGCGATCAGTTGAGCGCGCTCGTGGGCGACTGGGTCATGACCGAGACCGGCCGCGAGCTGACCATCGGCGGCGGGGTCTCGGTGCGGGTCTGGCCCGGCATCGGGGTCGCGGTGCGCGAGGCGGTGCTGGGCAATCCACCCGGCTTCGGTGATGGCCCCTTCGCCGAGATGGACCTGGTCGATCTGCGCATCCGGGCTCGATCCCTGCTGCGCGGGCAGATCGAGGTGATCGCCGTGCGAATCGATGGCGTGCGTGTCTATCTGGAGCGCGACGAGGCCGGCTACGGCAATTGGGATGACCTTCTGGAATTGGGCTGGGGCGGATCATCGCACGCCCCGGGTGTTGGGGTCGCTCGGCCCCATACCGGGTGGCTGGGGTTCGCCGGGATCCCACCCGTGCGGGCCGGGGCTGGTGACGACCCTTATCTTGCGGTCTACGAGGGGCTGATCGACTGGCGTGATCGCGCCTCGGGCGGAGCCGGGCAGGTCACCGAGGTTTCGTTGACGCTCGCCGCTCCGCCGGCGCCCGGGGCGCGTGTCGGTTGGCGCCTGCAGCAGGCGCTGATCGAATCGCCGCCGACCCCGTGGCGGCGCCTCACGGGGCAGGGAACCCTGACCTTCGATGCCTTCGGAAGTTGGACAGGTCCGGATCCCTGGCATCTGCGGCTCGACCCGCCGACGACGGCCGAGGGTGTGGCGCTGGAACTGGACGCGACTGTGACGGCCCAACGGGCGCTTGGCCTCTATCGGTTCGACGACCTGGTCGGCACCGTTCGGGATCTGTCGGATCCGGCCGGCGCGATGCCGCTGATCGGGCGGCTCGACGGGCACATCGAGATCGAATGGCCACCGATGATGCCGGCGACGCCGTTACCCGCGGCGGATCCGGCGATCTCCGGCCGTTTCACGGTTGCGGATTGGCGGCTGGCTGGATTGCGGTTGGCCCCCGCCGAGCTGGAATTGACCGGCCGCGATGGGGTCTTGCAGCTGGTGCCGCGCCTCGATCACTTCTATGGCGGGCGTTTGGCGGGTCGGTTGGCGATCGATGTCCGCGACGGGCCGCCGAAGCTCGCGCTGCGTGTCGATGGGAACGGGCTCCAAATCGGTCCCCTGATCGCTGATCTGGCCGGCACCGGCTGGCTCGCGGGCACCGGGGACTTGAGCGCCGACCTGACCGCGGCCGGCGACACGGCGGCGCTGATCCGCTCGACGCTCAACGGCGAGGTCGCATTCGCCGTGCGCGACGGGGCCTTGCAGGGCATCGATGTGATCGGCTTGATCGCCGATGCCCGGGCGCGGTTCGAGGGTCGCGCCGTGCCGGTGCCCGACGAGCCACGGACGCTGTTTCGAGAGCTCACGGCGAGCGGTCGGATCCAGGATGGCCTGCTGACGAATCAGGATCTCGTCGCGCATGCCGATCACCTCGACGTCACCGGTCGCGGTCGACTCGATCTGGTGGCCGAGCGGATCGATTACCGGCTCGAGGCGGTCCTCGTCGATCCGCCGGCCGGGTCGCGGCTCACCGAGTTGGCCGGGATCCCCGTGCCGATTCGTGTGCGCGGATCCGTGATGGACCCGGCCTGGTCGGTCGATTTGGCCCCGGTCGTGCGGGAGATCGCCCGCCGGCGGCTCGACGAGCGCGGCGGCGATCTGCTAAAGGACCTCGAGGGGCGTCTGCGTCTCGACGGCCTCGAGCGTGGGCTGCGCGACCTGATCGGGCGCTGACCCGGATGGATCGCCGACCCGCCGACTCGGATTCGGCCGCGGCACGCGGCTGGACGCCGGAGGAGCTCGCCGCGCCGCTGCTGGCCTGGTTCGATCGGCATGGCCGGACGGATCTGCCCTGGCAGCGTCCGGCGACACCCTATCGCGTCTGGGTCTCCGAGATCATGCTGCAGCAGACCCAGGTCGCGGTCGTGATCCCCTATTTCGACCGTTTCATGGCGCGTTTCCCGACGCTCGCGGAGCTGGCCGCCGCGCCGCTCGACGAGGTGCTGCATCTGTGGTCCGGTCTCGGTTACTACGCGCGGGCGCGCAATCTGCACCGGGCCGCACGATGGCTTCGCGACGAACAGGGCAGCGCATTCCCCGAGGATCTGGACCTCGTGCAGGCCCTGCCGGGCGTCGGTCGCTCGACGGCCGGGGCCATCCTGTCGTTGGCCCTGGGCCAGCGTCATCCGATCCTCGATGGTAATGTCAAACGGGTTCTGGCGCGTTGTTTCGCCGTCCCCGGATGGCCGGGCCGGCGCCCGGTGCTCGATCGCCTGTGGGCGCTCGCCGAGGCCGGCACGCCGTCGCGCCGGGTCGCGGCCTATAACCAGGGGATCATGGATCTTGGCGCAACCGTCTGCACCCGGAGCGCTCCGGCCTGTGATCTCTGTCCGTTGGCCGATCGGTGTCGGGCGCGGCTCCTAGGGCAGCCGACCACCTTCCCGATGCCGAAGCCGCGCCGGTCACGCCCGGGCCGGTCCTGTCAGCTGCTGGTCATCCGTGATCCCGGGGGCCGAATCCTGCTCGAACGGCGCCCCCCGATTGGCCTGTGGGGCGGCCTTTGGAGCCTGCCGGAGGCCGAGCCCGGCGTGGATCCGGACCTCTGGTGCCGAACGCGGCTCGGGGTTGGCATCGCGCTGGTTGAAACGGGTGCGACGCGCTACCATGACTTCTCGCACTTTCGTCTCGAGATTCGTCCATTGCTGACGGTCTTGCGTGACGAGCCGGCGACCCTGGCCGATGACGATCGCTATGGTTGGTACGATCCGCTCGATCCACCGCGCCTCGGGCTCGCGGCCCCGATTGCCCGGATCCTCGCCGACTGGTCCGCGATTCGTGATCCCGCCGAACCATCTGTCGATAACGAACGAGGAGCACACCGATGAGCCGAACGGTTCAATGCGTCAAGCTCGGGCACGAGGCCGAGGGTCTCGACCGGCCGCCGTACCCGGGGGATCTTGGTCGGCGCATCTTCGATCAGGTCTCCAAGCAAGCCTGGTCCGAATGGCTCAGGCATCAGACGATGCTGATCAACGAGAACCGCTTGACCCCGATGGATCCGAAGGCGCGCCGTTTCCTCGAAGAGCAGATGCACAACTTCTTCTTCGGCCCCGGATCGGATCTACCGCCGGATTACAGGCCGCCACAGGCTTGACGCTGAGCGGAAAAACCGCTCTAATTATGCGCTTCGCGGCGCATACGAAGCAGCGTCGGCGAAGCCGAGGCCCAGGTAGCTCAGTTGGTAGAGCAGAGGACTGAAAATCCTCGTGTCGGTGGTTCGATTCCGCCCCTGGGCACCAATAAACGCTGCCGTTTCTTCCAATAACGGCGAGCAGGCCGCTTCTTGGCCCCCTTCTCGATCCTTTCGGCGGGAGACCTCCTGCCTCCCCGAGTTCGATTCGACTCCCGCTGCTCGGCGGAGCCCGCGGCGCACGGGCTATCCGGCGGGCGGCCTTCCCCTTTTCGTATCCTTCTCCGAGGTGCCTTGTCGTGGAGCGTCTAATCGAGAGGCTGCTGTTCGCCAGCCGCTGGATCCTGGCCCCGATCTATCTTGGCTTGTCGCTGGTGCTGGTCGCACTGGGCATCAAGTTCTTTCAGGAGGCCTATCATGTCCTGGGCCATATCTGGGTCATGAAGGAAACGGATGTCGTGCTGATGGTGCTCGCGATGATCGATCTGGTCCTGGTCGCCAGTCTGGTCATCATGGTGATGTTCTCGGGCTACGAGAACTTCGTCTCGCGGATCGACGTCGAGGGCAAAGACAAGGAGATCGGCTGGATGGGCAAGCTCGACGCCGGAAGCCTGAAGCTCAAGGTTGCGGCCTCGATCGTCGCCATCTCGTCGATTCATCTGCTCAAGGTCTTCATGAACGCGGCCGAGATCCCGAACGACAAGATCCTATGGTACGTGGTCCTGCACTTGACCTTCGTCATCTCGGCCCTGTTGATGGGGGTTCTCGACCGGATCACGTCCGCTTCGCACAAGGAGCATTGACGCGCCAGCGGATGGCTGGAACCAGGACCGATTCGGTCGTGGTTCTCCCCCTCTGGCCGACGAGGCACGATCAGGTCACGCGGCCGCCGTCACCCGTCACCGGGCGATCCGTGACTGCCCCTCTCGGATGTGGTCGGCTGTAGGTGCGGCTTCAGCCGCACGCGCAGCAATTGCGTGGCATCCGGTGCGCCTATGCGGCTGAAGCCGCACCTACATGCACCTTCGTCTGGTCTCGCGGGGGGCGGCCGAACGAAAGGGTGCGGATGCGCTGGTTGCTGCGCATCCGCCACTTTCGTCACTTGCCCTTGTTGGTGTTCATCTTCAGCGGCAGGTAGGCCGGGCACCAGGCCATTGCCGAGGTGGCGAGCAGGACGACGCCGATGATGCCGAGGATCCAGCTCGAGGCGTAAAAGGCCCAGGCGATGAAGCCGATGCCGACGACCAGGCGGATGGTGCGGTCGGTGCTGCCCATGTTTTTCGTGAAGTCCATAGTGGTCTCTCCGGTTGGTTTCAGGCCGGCACTCAGCGCCGGTCGTTACATGATGACCCGGTCAGTCTAGCCCTCCGGCCGTCCGTCGTCTGTGACTTTATCACGCTGGACCGCCTGGGTTGCCGGCGCGGGCCTTGGCTTCCAGCGCCGGGCGGTCGAGCAGATCGATACGGCCGCGGCTGGTGCGGACCAGGCTGGCGCCCTCGAGGTCTTTGAGGAGCCGCGTCACGACCTCGCGTGACGAGCCGATCTCGACCGCCAGTTCCTGGTGCGTGATCGCGATGCTGGCCGTTTTCGGCTGGTCTTCGGCGCGGCGCAGTAGGAAGGCGGCAAGGCGCTGATCGAGCCGCTGGAAGAGCACGGCGTCGATGACACCGAAGATCTCGTCGAGCCGATCGGCGATCAGCGCGAAGATGAACTGACGCCATGGTCCGCAATCGCCGATCCAACGCCCGACCTGACCGGCGCTGACGAGCGCCGCGACGACCGGCGTCTCGCATTCGGCGAAGGCCGGAAACAGGCGCTGCCCGAGCAGGCACGAGGCGGTCAGGACGCAGCTCTCGCCGGCGGCGATTCGGTACAGGGTGATCTCGCGGCCGTTTTCGCCGACCTTGTAGATCCGCCCAGTGCCCTCGATGACGAGTGGCAGATGCGAGCACTGGGCCCCGTCACGGCAGATCAGTTGCCCGGCGGGCAGCGTCGCGAGCGAGACGCCACCGAAGAAGTCGTCGCGAAAAGCCGGTGCGGCCTGTCGCAGGAACGCGAACCGCTCGATCAAGCGTTCACGCTGCACGGGGTCGGTGATCATCGGCCGGGTCCGGGAGCGCCCATCGGTTGCTCAGGTGTCGCTCAGAGCGCGCCGATGCGCGCCGCCTGCTCTTGCAGCCTGGCCAGCGCGGCGCCCTGGCTCGCGAGCCGCTCGCGTTCCTTGGCGACGACGGCGGCCGGTGCCCGGTCGACGAAGTTCGGGTTGGCGAGTTTCTGCTCGATGCCGGTCAGATCGGCCTCGATCCGCGCGATCTCCTTGGCAAGACGCTTGAGTTCGGCGTCCTTGTCGATCAGTCCGGCCATCGGGATCAGGATCCGCATGTCGCCGACCAGCGCGATCGCCGATTCGGGCGCGCGCTCGTCATCGGCGAGCAGGGTCACGGACGCGGTGCGCGCGAGGAAATCCAGATAGGGGCGGGCAGCGATGAGCCAGGCGCGGTCCTGGTCGCTCGCGTTCGCGATCAAGACCGGCAGCGGACGGGCCGGCGGGATGTTCATCTCGCCCTTGATGCGGCGCACGCCGAGGATGAACTGTTGCACCCACTCGATCTCGCGGCACGCGTCCGGATCAGTCGCGCTCGGGTCGACGACCGGGTAGGGGGCCATCATGATGGTGTCGCCGTTGACGCCGGCGAGCGGTTTGAGCTTCTGCCAGATCTCCTCGGTGATGAAGGGCATGATGGGATGCGCGAGCCGCAGCAGGGTCTCGAGCGTCCCGGCCAGCGTCGCGCGGGTGCCGAGTTTCGCGGCCGCCGGGGCGTCGGCGGCGGTCAAGACCGGTTTGCACAGCTCCAGGTACCAGTCGCAGAACTGATTCCATGTGAATTCGTAGATGGCCTGCGCGGCCAGATCGAAACGGTAGGCCGCGAGCGCCTCGTGGACGCTGGCGACGGTCGTGTTCAGCCGGTCGCGAATCCAGCGGTCGGCGGCGCTTAAGGTCATCGGCGCGTCGTCGGCCGGGGGCGCGTCGGCGAGATTCATCAGCACGTAGCGCGACGCATTCCACAACTTGTTGCAGAAGTTGCGGTAGCCCTCGATGCGGTTCAGGTCGAACTTGATGTCGCGGCCGGTCGTCGCGAGCGCCGCGAAGGTGAAACGCAGCGCGTCGGTGCCGAAGGCCGGGATGCCATTCGGGAAGTCCTGGCGGGTCTGCACGGCGATGCGCTCCGCGAGGTGCGGTTGCATCAGGCCGCGCGTGCGTTTCTCGACGAGGGCCTCGAGGCCGATGCCGTCGATCAGGTCGATCGGGTCGAGCACGTTGCCCTTGGATTTCGACATCTTGTCGCCGTGGGCATCGCGCACCAGGCCGTGGATGTAGACGTCGCGGAAGGGCACGTCGCCGGCGAACTCGAGCCCCATCATGATCATCCGGGCGACCCAGAAGAAGATGATGTCGAAGCCGGTGACCAGCACCGACGACGGATAGAAATCGCGCAAGCGGTCGGTCGGCTGCGGCCAACCGAGCGTACTGAAGGGCCAGAGCGCCGAACTGAACCAGGTGTCGAGGACATCTGGATCCTGGGTCAATGCGACATCGGGTCCGAGGCCGTGGCGGGTGCGGATCGCGTCCTCGCTGCGCCCGACGTAGACATTGCCCTGTTCGTCATACCAGGCCGGGATGCGATGGCCCCACCAGATCTGCCGGGAGATGCACCAGTCCTGGATGTTGCGCATCCAGTCGAAATAGGTGTTCTTCCAGTTGTCCGGCACGAAACGGATGCGGCCGTCCTCGACCGCGGCGATCGCGGGACCGGCCAAGGGGCCGACGCGCACATACCACTGGTCGGTCAAGTAGGGCTCGATGATGGCGCCGGAGCGGTCGCCGCGCGGCACCATCAGGCGATGGTCCTTGACCGACGCCAACAGCCCCTGGGCCTCGAGATCGGCGACGATCCGCTGGCGCGCGGCGAACCGATCCAATCCGACGTAGGCCGTTGGAATCAGATCGCCGTCCTCGATCTGATTAGCGCGCAGGCAGGCGTCCGGCGTGAAGATATTGATCAGGCCGCCGTGCGGCTGATCGGCGATCGAGCTTTCGTCGCGGTGGCGGAGCCACACCTGGTAGTCGTTGAAGTCATGGGCGGGCGTGATCTTGACGCAGCCGGTGCCGAACTCGGGGTCGGCGTAGTCGTCGGCGATGATCGGGATTCGCCGCCCGGTCAGCGGCAGGGCGACGAACTCTCCGATCAGATGTCGATAGCGTTCGTCGTGCGGATTGACGGCCACCGCGCAGTCGCCGAGCAAGGTCTCCGGGCGCGTCGTCGCGACGACCAGATGGCCGGTGCCATTGGTCAGTGGGTAGCGCATCTCCCACATCTGGCCCGCCTCTTCCTCGGACAGGACCTCGAGATCCGAGACCGCCGTGTGCAGGACCGGGTCCCAGTTCACGAGCCGCTTGCCGCGGTAGATCAGCCCCTTCTCGTAGAGGCGCACGAAGACCTCGCGCACCGCCTCGGACAGTCCCTCATCCATCGTGAAGCGTTCGTGTTCCCAGTCGAGCGACGAACCCAGGCGCCGCAGCTGGCGCGTGATGGTGCCGCCGGACTCGCCCTTCCAGGTCCAAACCCGCTCGATGAAGGCCTCGCGGCCCAGATCGTGGCGGGTGCGGCCCTCGGCCTCGAGCTGGCGCTCGACGACCATCTGGGTCGCGATCCCGGCGTGATCGGTGCCGGGTTGCCACAGGGTTCGCTTGCCGCACATCCGGTGGTAACGGATCAGTGCGTCCATGATGGTGTTGTTGAACCCATGGCCCATGTGCAGGCTGCCGGTGACGTTCGGCGGCGGGATCATGATGCAGTAGGTCCCGGTTTGCGATGGTTCGCCGCCGGCCGGGGCAAAGTAGCCCCGGGACTCCCAGGCTTCGTACCATTTACGTTCCAGCGTCTGGGGGTCGTAGTTCTTATCCAGCATGGTTGCGGTGGCTCGTTCGGAAGCGGATCCAGTAAAAACACTCAAGTATAACCGACGGCTGCATTGACTGGTGTCCGAAACGCCGCGTTTCGGGCGTGCCGATCCCCCATGCGTCAGCGGGCGATTTCTTGCGCCGCCCAGCGACCAAGGCGAACCCTGATATGACGGGTACGGACTGGGCTGACCGAGGAGCGGCGCGATCGGTCGCCATTTTGATGTGCCTCAAGAAGGTCGCCTTCTGTCAATTTTATCCATTGCCGAAAGCCGCGATCGGGTTACCATTGCGAGTCGGGCCGGTTGCCGGAACTCATCGCCGCCAGCTCGATCTAAAGGCGCAAAATCCTTAGAGATAATAAGCCTTTGAACAAGGCTGGCGGGGCCGGTTGGCCATGGCCGTGGTCTCGTTCGCAATAGCCTTGATGGGATCGTTGAACTCAGTCACGGATCAGAACAAGACCCTCAGTGAATGCAAGAATCCGTGTCGATCCGTGTGCATCCGTGGCTAGCAGCCAGACCCAGCGTGATGCGCACCGATCCCGATCGGCTCGGCGAAACCCCATTTCCCGACCCCCCATTCATGACCTTCTTACCAGTTAGCGCAACTCAACCGACAGAGGTATACCCGAGCGTGGATACAGCAACCTATGCGACGAAGCATGTCTTCGCCTTCGAGGAAGGCAACGGCAAGGACAAGAAACTGCTTGGCGGAAAGGGGGCGAATCTCTGCGAGATGACGCAGATCGGCCTGAACGTGCCACCCGGTTTCGTGATCTCGACGGCGGCCTGCCTCGAGTACCTCGACTCGCCGACCCGCGCGCTGCCAGCTGGGCTGATCGACGAGGTCCATGCGCAGATGAAGGCGCTCGAGGTCAAGACCGGCAAGGGCTTCGGCAATCCGGAGGACCCGCTGTTGGTCTCGGTCCGATCCGGCTCGGCGATGTCGATGCCGGGCATGATGGACACCATCCTGAACCTCGGGCTCAACACGGCGACCTTGCAGGGCTTGATCCGCCAGACCGGCGACCCGCGCTTCGGGTATGACGCCTACCGCCGGTTCATTCAGCTCTTCGGCAAGGTTGCCCTAGGCGTTGCCGACAGCCTGTTCGACGCCGAGTTCGAGGCCGTCAAGGAGCAGGCCCATGTCAAGGACGACGTCGGTCTGTCGGCCGCCGATCTCGAGGAGATCAGCGAGCGTTTCCTGAAGGTCATCGAGGCCCACACCGGCAAACCCTTCCCCGAAGACCCGTTCGATCAGCTCGAGATCGCGATCAAGGCCGTGTTCAACTCCTGGATGGGCAAGCGCGCGGTCGATTATCGGCGCCAGTTCAATATCACGACCGACATGGCCCACGGCACCGCGGTCAATGTCGTGACCATGGTCTTCGGTAACCGGGGCAATGATTCGGGCACCGGCGTGGCCTTCACGCGCAATCCAGCGAACGGCGAGAACAAACTGTTCGGCGAGTATCTGACCAATGCCCAAGGCGAGGACGTTGTCGCCGGCATCCGCACGCCCAAGCCGATCGACCGGCTCAAGAACGAGATGCCGGAGATGGCCCGTCAGCTCGATGAACTGCGCGACAAGCTCGAAAGCCATTACCGGGAGATCCAGGATTTCGAGTTCACGATCGAGCGCGGCCAGCTCTATTGCCTGCAGACCCGTAACGGCAAGATGAACGCCCAGGCGATGGTGCGTACCTCGGTCGAGATGGAGCGCGAGGGGCTGATCTCGAAGCAGGAGGCGCTGCTGCGGATCAAGCCGGATCTGCTCGAGCAGATGTTGTTCCCGCGACTCGACCCGACCATCCGTGCCGAGGCCGTCGCGCAGGGCCTTCCGGCCTCGCCGGGCGCGGCGTCGGGCATCGCGGTGTTCGACGCCGATCGCGCCGAGCAGATGGGCAAGGAGCTTGGCCAGAAGGTGATCCTGGTCCGCGAAGAGACCAAGCCCGAGGACATCCACGGTTTCTTCGCGTCCGAGGGCATCCTGACGTCGCGCGGCGGCAAGACCTCGCACGCGGCCGTCGTTGCCCGGGGCATGGGCAAACCCTGTGTCGCTGGCGCCGAGGGCATCGTCGTCGATGTCAATCGCCGCGAGGCCTACGTCGGCGAGTCCAGCTTCCGCGAGGGCCAGGTGATCACGATCGACGGCACCACCGGCAAGGTCTATCTCGGGGCCATCCCGACCGTCGAACCGGACTTCACGCCGGAACTCAACACGCTGCTGTCGTGGGCTGACGAGGTGGCCCGGCTCAAGGTCCTGGCCAACGCCGACACGCCCGACGATGCGCGTCGCGCGCTCAAGTACGGTGCCCGCGGGATCGGTTTGGCGCGGACCGAACGGATGTTCAACGACCCGGCGCGGTTGCCGATCGTGATCGAGATGATCGTGGCCGACACGCCAGAGCAGCGTCAGGCGGCGCTCGATCTTTTGTTGCCGCTGCAGCGGGCCGATTTCCGCGAGCTGTTCGAGGTCATGTCGCCGAACCCGGTGACGATTCGCCTGCTCGATCCGCCGATCCACGAGTTCCTGCCCGACGAGCACCAGTTGGAGCGCGAGCTGGCCGAGCTTCACCGGCTCGGGGAGACCACCCGCGGCATGGTCGTGCTTGCCGGTACCATGAGCCTGATCCATGCGTCCGACCGCGCCCGCGTCGAGCTCGACACGATGCGCCGGATGGTCGACCCGGCGCTGGTCGAGGAGGCGATCGCGAAGAAGGAGACGATGCTGCGCAAGGTCCGCGTGCTCTACGAGACCAACCCGATGCTCGGTCACCGCGGCGTTCGGCTCGGGATCACCTTCCCCGAGATCTACCAGATGCAGATCCGCGCGATCCTCGAGGCCGCCGCCGAATGCGGTCGCAGGGGGATCGAGGTGCATCCGCAGATGATGGTGCCGCAGGTCTGTACGGTCGAGGAGCTGAAGAAGGTCAAGAGCTACGTCGACACCATCCACGAAGAGATACAGCAGCGTTACGGCCATCCGGTTCCGTTCAAGTTCGGCACCATGATCGAGGTCGTGCGGGCGTGCATGCGCGCCGAGTCGCTGGCCGAGGTGGCCGAGTTCTTCTCGTTCGGGACCAATGACCTGACGCAGGCGACCTTCTCGTTCTCGCGCGAGGACGCCGAGAACAAGTTCCTGCCGCTGTACAATCAGTCGACGATCCTGCACGACAACCCGTTCGAGGTGCTCGACGTCAAGGGTGTCGGCAAGCTGATGAAACTGGCCGTCGAGTGGGGCCGGACAACCCGCCCGGACATGCCGATCAGCATCTGTGGCGAACATGGCGGTCACCCGTCGTCGATCGCCTTCTGCCATGAGGCGGGGCTCGACTATGTCTCGTGCTCGGGGCCACGTGTGCCGGTGGCGCGCCTGGCCGCGGCCCACGCGGTGATGGCGCAACAGGGCGCTGCTTGATAGCAGCCGCCCGGTCGGCGGGCGGCGCGTGCCGCCCGCCTCGCTCGTGGAAATTGGTGAGACCCCTGAGGATTTGCAGCAATGGCCGTGAAGAAGATCCTGATGTTGGCGGGTGACTATGTCGAGGATTACGAGGCGATGGTGCCCTTTCAGATCCTCGTCATGGTTGGTCACAAGGTCGACGTGGTGTGTCCCGGCAAGAAGCCCGGCGAGACGGTGCGGACCGCCGTGCACGACTTCGAAGGGGATCAGACCTACAGCGAGAAGCCGGGTCATAATTTCGCGATCACCGCCGATTTCGATGCCGTCGACGAAACGACCTACGACGCCTTGGTGATCCCCGGCGGGCGCGCCCCCGAGTACCTGAGGTTGAATCGGCGCCTGCTGGCGATGGTGCGTCACTTCGCGCAGGCCAACAAGCCGATCGCCTCGATCTGCCATGGGCAGCAGATCCTGGTCGCCGCCGGGGTCTTGAAGGGACGTGTCTGCACCGCGTACCCGTCCGTCCAGCCGGAGATCGAGGCGGCCGGCGGGACCTGGCACGAGGTCGGTGCCAGCTATGCGAATGCCTGCACCGACGGCAATCTGGTGACGGCGCCGGCGTGGCCGGCACATCCCGAGTGGATGCGCCAGTTCCTGACGCGGCTCGGTAGCCGAATCGAGCCTTGAGCCGGTCGATGGAACACCGTGTTTTCGTCTATGGCACGCTGCGCCGGGGCCAGGTCAATCATCGTCGTCTCTCCGGCCACCCGCTACTCGGGGAACACCGGACCGACCCTTGCTTTTCGTTGTACGACCTGGGCGCCTATCCAGGCTTGGTTCGGGGCGGGGCCACGCCGGTGTGCGGCGAGATCTACCTGGTCAATGCCCGAACCCTGCGTTACCTGGACCGGCTGGAGGACTATCCGCGGCTCTATTCGCGGATCCTGATCCCATCACCTTGGGGGCAATCCTGGGTCTATTGCTACCGGGGCATGGTGCGACATCGGCCCTTGATCCCGTCCGGCGATTGGCTCGAGTGGGCCGATGCGCCAGGTTCCTTTCGTTCAGCCGCGATCCGCCGCGCGCGGGATCCGAAGACCCAGGTACCCTGGTCGGACCGCGCGGCGCCGGTGGTTCGCGGCTGATTCCGTCAATCGCCCGACAACGAGGGAATACCATGTCCGAAGAAGGCCGCTTCACGATCCATCTGGAGCAGCAGGAGGATTACCAGATCCTCGTGCGGTTCGACTGGCGTAAGGCTGCGGATCTGCTGATGGACGAGCCGCCGCCGCTTGGTGAGACGGCCGGCCCGAATGCCTCGCGGCTCCTGGCCGCGGCGGCCGCGAATTGCCTGTCGGCGAGTCTGCTCTATTGCCTGGCGAAGGAAGAGCCGCCGGCCAACAGCCTCAGGACCGAAGCGACCTGCATCCTGATTCGCAACGACAAGAAGCGCTTGCGGATCGGCGGGATGGAGGTCCGGCTGATCGTCAGCGACGAACTCGCCGAGTCCGCCCGCTTCAATCGGTGCAAGGAACTGTTCGAGGATTTCTGCGTGGTCAGTGCGAGCATCCGCGACGGCATCCCGATCAGGGTCGAGGTCCTCGACCAGCGCGGAACCCTGCTGCACAGCGCCGACTGACGGGTCGTACAGGCTTGCCCGTTGCGACGAACGAGACCGGCCGGACCGGCGGCGTCCGAAGCGCACCCGGGTGAATCCCCGGGTCGGCTGGCCGGCTCGTCAGTCGCTGTCGCCGAGCTCCGGGTTCCAGCCGTGCGCGCGGGCGCGGGCGACCGCCTCGGCGTAGATCCGGGCATGCCGTTCCCGCAACTCGGGCGGTAACCGCGAGGCGAGGTGTCCGTAGGGCGCCCACGCAGCGGTGACCCGGTCGTAGAGCTGGTCGATGCCCTGAAGGGTCCAGCCGGCGCAGGTCTCGGTCTCCGGGATCAGCCCGAAGACCCAGGCGTCGCGGACGATGTTGCCGGTCGGGGTGATGGTGCCGGGGGTCTCCTGATCGATCCCCGCATAGATCTTGTTTGCTTTCATGGCTCTAGTACCAAGTCTCTTCGATGGCGATGCCTGATGCGGCGCGCACGCGGGTGCGGCGAGTCGCGTCGGACGACGGGTATTCCCGTATAATGCCGAATTTGCGAACGAGCCGCGACCCGCTATGACCTACGCCACTGACGACCTGCGTATCCGCGAGATCAGGCAGGTGATCATGCCGAGGGACCTCGCCGAAGAGATGCCCATCACCGAGGCGGCGGCCGCCACGGTCTTCCATACCCGTCGAGAGATCAAACGGATTCTGCACGGCGAAGACGATCGCTTGCTGGTCGTCGTCGGCCCCTGCTCGGTGCATGATCCAGAAGCCGCCTACGAGTATGCCGATCGGCTGCGCCCGATCCGCGAGGCCCTGTCCGAGGATCTGTTGATCCTGATGCGCGTCTATTTCGAGAAGCCGCGCACGACCGTCGGCTGGAAGGGTTTGATCAACGATCCGACGCTCGATGGGCGTTTCGAGATCGACAAGGGGTTGCGTCTGGCGCGGCGCTTGTTGCTCGATCTGAACGAGCGCGGCGTTCCGGCTGGCACCGAATTCCTGGATCTGATCACCCCCCAGTATATCGCGGATCTGGTCAGTTGGGGCGCGATCGGCGCGCGCACGACCGAGAGCCAGGGACACCGGGAACTGGCGTCCGGTCTCTCATGTCCCGTCGGCTTCAAGAACGGTACCGAGGGGGTCGTCAAGGTCGCGATCGACGCGATCCATGCGGCAGCTAGGCCGCATGTCTTCCTATCGATGACCAAGGCGGGTCATTCCGCGGTCTTCACGACCGCCGGCAACGAGGATACCCATGTCATCCTGCGCGGTGGACAACGACCGAACTACGACACCGAGAGCGTCAGCATCGCAGCCGACGAGATCATCGCCAGCGGTCTGACGCCGAAGATCATGGTCGATTTCAGTCATGCCAACAGCCGCAAGAGGCCGGAGAAGCAGATCCAGGTGTGCCATGATGTGGCCGGACAGATCGGGCGCGGCGACCGCCGCATCATCGGGGCCATGATCGAAAGCCACTTGGTCGGCGGCAATCAATCCTTGAAACCGGGTCACGAACTCGTGTATGGCCAGAGCATCACCGATGCGTGCGTGAGCTGGGACGATACCGTGCCGATGCTTGATGAACTGGCTAAAGCCACGGCTGGGCGCCGGCGTCATTGAGCGGCGCTGCGAACGCGAGCGGGTCTTTGTCGTCCGAGGCCTGACCAAGATCTACCTGATGGGGGAGGTCGAGATCCAGGCGCTGCGAGGCGTCGATCTCGATCTCTATGCCGGCGAACTGACGGTGATGCTCGGGGCGTCCGGTTCGGGCAAGTCGACCCTGCTCAACATCCTCGGCGGGCTCGATCGTGCCTCGGGTGGCGAGGTGCGCTACCGGGATCAAGACCTGACGCGTGCGCGCGACCGGGTACTGACCGACTTCCGCCGACGGCATGTCGGCTTCGTCTTCCAGTTCTACAACCTGATCGCGAGCCTGACCGCACGCGAGAACGTCGCGCTCGTCACCGAGATCAGCCCCGCTCCGATGCGCCCGGAAGAGGCGCTGGACCTGGTCGGTCTCGGCGATCGCCTCGATCACTTCCCGTCGCAACTCTCCGGCGGCGAGCAGCAGCGGGTCGCAATCGCCCGCGCGGTCGCCAAGCGGCCGGCGGTCCTGCTCTGCGACGAGCCGACCGGCGCGCTGGACTCGCGGACCGGGGTGCGCGTCTTGCAAGTCTTGCAACAGGTCAACCGGGACCTCGGTACGACGACCGCGGTCATCACGCACAATGCCGTGATCGGCGACATGGCCGACCGTGTGATCCGCCTCGCCGACGGCCAAGTCCAGGACATCCAGATCAACGCGGCCCGGCGCGATCCGGCCGAGCTGCAATGGTGACGGGGCCGGCCTAGTGCGCACCCTGCACAGGAAGCTGATGCGCGATCTGGTGCCGATCGCCGGCCAGGTCGCCGCGATCGCCGTGGTCCTGGGCGCCGGCGTCATGGTGCTGATCCTGTCCGTAACCACGCTCGACGCGCTCGCCTTATCCAAGGCGCGATTCTACGAGAGCCACCACTTCGCACAGGTCTTCGCCGATCTCAAGCGAGCGCCCGAGGGCCTTGCCCGGTCACTGCAAGAGATCCCTGGCGTCAATCAGGTCGAGACGCGGGTGATCGCGCCGATGCGCCTCGAAGTCCCGGGTTTTCCGGAACCGGTGCGTGGGCAGATCCTGTCGCTGCCGGACGGCCGTCAACCGAGGTTGAATCAGCTGTATCTGCGCGAGGGCGGTCTGCCCGACCCGGAGCGCACCGATCAGGTCGTGATCAGCGCCCCCTTCGCCGAGGCCCATGGTCTGCGGGTCGGCGCGCCGCTGACGGCGATCATCGATGGGCGGCTGGAGCGGTTGACCGTGATCGGTGTGGCCTTGTCGCCCGAGTTCGTCTATCAGGTCGGCCCCGCGGACCTGTTGCCCGATTACCAGCGCTACGCGGTCTTGTGGATGAATCGTCGCGCGCTCGGACACGCGATGGATATGGATGGCGCCTTCAACAGCCTGCTGGTCTCGTTGCAGGCCGGGGCCGATCAGGACCAGGTCATCGAGGCCTTGGATCGGTACCTGGCGCGCTATGGCGGCGTTGGCGCGATCGGTCGAGAGGATCAGCTCTCGCACCGCTTCCTGTCCGACGAGTTGGATCAGTTGCGGGTCATGGCGACGGTGCTGCCGGCGATCTTTCTCGCGGTTGCCGCCTTCCTGCTGAACCTGTTGATGGGGCGCATCATCCAGAATCAGCGGCAGTCGATCGCGATCCTGAAGGCCTTTGGCTACACGGGCTGGGATCTGGCGGTCCACTACGGGTTGTTGACGGCCCTGATCGTCGTGGTCGGGGCTGCGCTCGGCGTCGGTTTCGGTGCTTGGGCCGCTGAGGGGCTGGCGGTGATCTATACCGAGTACTTTCGTTTTCCGGCGCTGAGCCTTCGCCTCCAGCCAGCCGTTGTAGTGCTCGCTGTCCTGGTCGCCGCCGGCGCGGCGGCACTCGGCACCGGCCGAGCGGTGTTCGGCGCGGTTAGGTTGCCGCCGGCGCAAGCGATGCGGCCGCCGGCGCCGGAACGGTTCCGTCCATCCTGGCTCGAAGGGTCGGCGCTATGGCCTCGTCTGGGGCAGCCGACCCGGATCATCCTGCGCAACCTCCTGCGCCATCGGTTCAAGGCCTTGTTGTCGATGATCGGGATCGGACTGTCCGGGGGGCTTCTGCTGCTCGGCAGCTATCAATTCAATGCCGTCGATCACCTGCTGGATATCCAGTACCGGCTGGTGATGAAGATGGATACGCACCTGGTCTTCACCGAAGCGACCTCGGAGCGGGCGCTGGCGGAGTTGCGCGGTCTTCCGGGGGTCGCCTATGTCGAGGGGTATCGCCGTGTTCCGGTGCGCTTGATCAACGGCCCCCGTCATTATCGGACCGGTATCGAGGGCCTGGAGCCGGAGCCGCAGTTGCGCGGCCTGCTCGATGCCGACCGGCGCCCGATTCGGCTGCCGCCCGAGGGTCTGTTCTTGACGGATTACCTGGCCGGTTACTTGGACCTCGAGGTCGGCGATCGGGTGCAGGTCGAGATCATGGAAGGGCACAGGCGCATCTTGGAAGTGGACCTGGCCGGGACCGTCGATGAACCGATCGGCGTCAGTGCCTACATGGAGCGGCGCGCGTTGAACCGATTGATGGGCGAGGGTCCGGCGATTTCGGGCGCCTGGCTGCTCACCGATGCCGCGGAACGGGATCGGTTGTTCGAACGCCTCTGGGAGGTCCCGCGCGTGGCCGGCATCGGCGTGATCGCCGACGCCGAACGGCAATTCCGCGATTACATGGACGATACGGTCCTCGTGATGATGGGGATCCTGTTGGTCATGGCCGGATCCATCACCTTCGCTGTGGTCTACAACAATGCTCGTATGACCTTCTCGGAGCGGGTCCGGGAGTTGGCGACGCTGCGCGTCCTGGGTATGACGCAAACCGAGGTCGGTTGGGTGCTGATCGGCGAGATCGCGCTGCTGACGATGCTGGCGATCCCGCTGGGCTGGCTCGTCGGCACCGGTTTTGCCGTGCTGTTGAACGAGGCGATGACGATGGACATGTTTCGTGTGCCCTTCATCATCACGACCTGGACCTATGCCTTCTCGGCGGCCGGTGTGCTCCTGGCTTCGCTGCTGTCGTTGCTGCTGATCGCCCGTCGTCTGCGGGATTTGGACATGATCCTTGCGCTGAAGACCATCGAATAGGAGCGCTAATGTCTTGGACGAAACGACTTGCGACACTGGCCGTCGTGCTGGCCATCCTGGTCATGCTCGGAGTGGCCCTGATTCCGGCGCCGATCTCCGTCAGTGCGACCGAGGTGCGACGCGGTCCGTTCGTCGAATTCATCGAGGACGAAGGGCGAACGGAACTGCGCGATCCTTACGTAATCGCGGCGCCGATCGCCGGATACCTACGGCGCGTGCTACTGGAGCCCGGCGATAGCGTGACGGTCGGGCAGGTCCTGTTCGAGCTGGAACCGATGCCGGCGCCGGCCCTGGAT